>CAISYK010000371.1 GCA_903889605.1 uncultured Bacteroidota bacterium | reverse complement strand
GCTTGTCCTTTGCAAACGCAAGGAAGGAAAGACCTCCCCTAAAAAAAACAAAATTTTCTTTCCCTGCACACCGACACTCATTACTGCAAACTTGCATCTTGACGGGCTTTTAATTATCTTCGCTTTCGATTCCGTGGAATCTAAATCTTTTCATAGAATCATTTTTTTTCGAGCGAAAAAAACGCCCTGGTGCCTAACATCACCTAAGCAATATTGCCGTTTATAGCCAGTTTCATCATTTGAGTTCGCAATGAAAATAGGTCGTGGCAAAAACCTTTCACAGCGGCAGAAATTTTTATCTATTAGTTTTTGCCACTTTTTATTTTATAATTCTTTTTACGAAGTCGGCAAAATCGCTTAGCTAATCGTTGGTGGCAATAAGAAAAAAAACCAACAACCATTAGTGCATTTTTTTCGTTCGACACTTTTTCTGAAAAATTATACATATAGACTGCAACATTACAAAAGAACAAAAAAATAATAATCATGAAAAATAAATTAGGACAATTACTAATCTTTTCGGCACTATTGAGTACCTCGAGTATTCATAGTCAGACACAAGACAAAAAATGCAACTCAACTTCGACTGTTATTAAAGGAACATACAAAGGAGAGAATTTAATGTTTAAAAACAGTGAGACAAACGGGATACAAAAAATTTTGGTAGACAATAAAGAAATTGCAACGAAATTTTCAACTGCTTTCGAACTACCATTATCTAATCTAAAACGGGGACAGACTTTCGAACTTAAAATCATTTATTGTGACTTGACACCAATTCCATATAAAATCTTAAACCCTGACGCCATAAAATAATATGAACAAATGGCATACATTTGACCGTTAGACTGATGGACTGTAAGACATTTGGACAGTTTTTGAAGTTAAGACTGCTTTGTGCTTGTGGACAATTTTTGGGGGTTAAGACTGCTGGACTTTCAACTGTTGTGCTTTTAGACAGTTTTGAGAGTTAATAAAGTTTTCTGCTTGTAGACAATTTTGCAGGTTAAGACCACGGAACTGCCAGACTGTTGTACATTTAGAGAGTTTTGCGAGTTACGAAAAGCTTTGTGCTTATGGACAATTTTGTGGGTATATAAATTTTGCAACTGACTATAGACGGAATGAAATACATACTGCCACCAACATCAAATAAGCTATATGGCCGTTAATAGTAAGTTTCATCATTTGAGTTCGCAATGAAAATCGGTCGTGGCAAAAACATTTCACAGCGGAAGAATATTATTTTTTATTTGTTTTTGTCACTGCTAATTTTATAATTTCGTTTACGAAATCGGCCACACCGCTTATTTTGCCGTTGGTGGCAAGTTTAGGACGTTCTTTGTTGTTTTTAGTGCATCGACAAAATTATTTTTAACTTTAACTTTTCGACCGCTATATTTTTTTACGAATTGTGTTTTTTGACCAACATGTTTAAAGACTTCAGGAGGATAGACATTTAAAAGATTTACAGACTATTGCATTTCGACTTAAACTTTTTATTAATTTGGAATTCGGCAAACAAAAAAAGAAAGACAAAAAAAAAGAAGCGCAAAAATGCGCCTATTGTTATAATAAATATATACCTTTTATTTTTTATAAAAACTGAAAAACAATTAATTAAACAACAATATCATTAAATCATAAAAAAATGAAAAAGAAATTAATCGTTATTATGCTTCCTGTAATTTGTGTTATGGGTATTTATAGTTGCAAAAAAGATAAAAAAGAAGAGCCCATTACCCCAGTTGTATCTTTACCTGCAACACCAACAATAACCGCAGACAAAATAAATGTTAATCAATTAGAAAT
>CAISYK010000370.1 GCA_903889605.1 uncultured Bacteroidota bacterium | reverse complement strand
ATTGGGCTTTAGCCTAAATTAACAATCGAACTCAGGTTTGTAAATATTTATGACCGCCTCTCGTCTAAAAGCAAAAAAACTCCAGCTATTTACAGCTGGAGTTTTTTATTGTACTTAATTAAATAATAATTAAACAAGCTTATTTTCAAATCGGCTCATTTTAAAATTTTCAAATAAATATTAAGCGGGTGTTTGTTCCGGCTTAGGCAGTAAAGCTTTGCGCGACAATTTGAATTTTCCTGTTTTAGGATCAACTCCGATTAATTTCACTTGAATTTTATCGCCTTCTTTTAAAACGCCTTCCATAGAATCCAATCTGCGGTGTTCTACTTCAGAAATATGAAGCAAACCATCTTTGCCGGACATAAATTCAACAAATGCACCAAACGGCATGATTGATTTTACTTTTCCATCGTACACTTCACCTACTTCAGGCTGAGCAACGATGCCTTTGATTTTAGCTAATACTGCATCAATTGCCTCTTTGTTAGTTGCAACAATATCAATATGGCCAAGGTTGTTTATTTCTTCAATTACAATTGTAGCACCAGTTTCGCGCTGCATTTCCTGAATAATTTTTCCGCCTGGTCCGATTACTGCACCGATAAATTCTTTAGGAATAGTAATTTTAACAATACGAGGTGCATGTGATTTGTAATCTTCACGTGATGCTGTAATTGTTTTAGCCATTTCACCTAATATGTGCATACGCCCTTTCTTAGCTTGTTCCAAAGCTTCAGCCATTACTTCGTATGGTAAACCGTCAACTTTTAAATCCATCTGGCATGCTGTAATTCCATCTTTGGTGCCGCAAACTTTAAAGTCCATATCACCTAAATGATCCTCATCTCCTAAGATGTCCGATAAGATTGCATATTTACCTTTATCATCAGTAATTAAACCCATGGCAATACCTGAAACAGGCTTGTTGATTTTAACTCCTGCATCCATAAGCGCAAGTGTGCCTGCACAAACAGTCGCCATTGATGATGATCCGTTCGATTCTAAAATATCAGAAACAACACGAACTGTATAAGGATTTTCTGGTGATAATACTTGTTTCAAAGCACGTTCAGCTAAGTTGCCGTGGCCGATTTCACGTCTTCCTGGTCCGCGGTTCGGTTTCACTTCTCCTGTAGAAAATGCAGGGAAATTGTAATGAAGCATGAATTTGTTTTGACCTTGGAATAAAGCTCTGTCAATAGATTGTAAATCTAATTTAGTACCTAAAGTTACCGAAGTTAAAGATTGTGTTTCTCCGCGTGTAAATATAGCTGAGCCATGTGCAGAAGGCAAATATCCAATTTCACTCCATATAGGACGGATTTGGTCTGTTTTACGGCCATCTAAACGTGATCTCTCATCTAATACAAATCTGCGGACAGCATCATATTCCACTTCATGATAATATTTTTTCACCAAAGACGCTTTTGATTTTTCTTCATCACTTAAAAAAGCAATGTACTCAATAACTACAGCTTTAAATGCAGCACCGCGTTCTTTCTTGTTAGGGTTTTGAGTTTTTGCAACAGCGTATGCTTTATCGTAAAGATCTTTATAAACACGATCTCTTAATTCAAAATCATTTGTTTCATGGCAGTATTCGCGTTTTGTAATTGGTCCTTTTACAGCCGCAACTTTTGCTGCAAATTCATTGATAGCATTTATCTGCAGACGAATTACTTCATGTGCAAATTTGATAGCTTCAAGCATTTCAGCTTCAGAAATTTCTTTCATTTCGCCTTCCACCATCATGATATCCTTACTGGTTGCAGCAATGATCATGTCAAGTGTTCCTTTTGATATTTCTTCAACTGTAGGATTTGCAATTAATTTCCCATCAATTTTTCCAACACGTACTTCCGAAACAGGCCCGTTAAAAGGGATGTCAGAAAGCGTAATTGCTGTTGCTGCTGCCAAACAAGCAAGAGCATCAGGCATCATGTTTTTATCTCCTGAAATTAAGGATATCAATACTTGTGTATCTGAATGATAATCATCCGGAAATAGCGGACGTAATGCTCGGTCAACTAGACGGCTGGTTAATATTTCGTAATCATTTAAACGAGCTTCGCGCTTGAAGAATCCGCCTGGGAAACGACCTGCAGATGCAAATTTTTCCTGGTAATCAACTGATAAAGGCAAAAAGTCGGTTCCTTCTTTTGCATCTTTGTTAGAAACAACTGTTGCAAGCAGCATTGTGTTTCCCATTTTTACAACCACTGCTCCATCAGCTTGTTTTGCTAACTTCCCTGTTTCAAGTGTAATTGAGCGGCCATCCGCTAATTCAAATGTGTGTGTAATTCCAATTTGTGACATAGTTTTTAATTTTAATTTATTGTTTTCTTTACCTCTTCTATTTATTTATTGACTTTGTTTAAGTGATCTATAAATTCAGCTGTTTGCTGATTTTTTTAATTCTCCAGTTTCCCAAACTAACTGCAGAATATTAATAAATCTACAATTCTACAATTCCGTTTATACACAAAAAGCACCCCGCTGTTGGCAGGGTGCTCTTTTTGAAACAATATCTATAGATTTCAATTTATTTTCTTAACTCAAGCTTTTTAACGATGGCACGATATCTTTCAATGTCGTTAGCTTTTAAGTAATCCAACAAGCTGCGTCTTTGTGCAACTAAAGCAATAAGAGATTTTTGAGTACCAAAATCTTTTTTATTGGTTTTTAAATGACCCGTAAGGTGGTCAATTCTGTACGAAAACAAAGCGATTTGTCCTTCAGAAGTTCCGGTGTCAGTTTCTGATTTACCGTATTTTTTGAAAATTTCTTTTTTAATTTCAGTTGTTAAATACATCCTATTTGATTTTTGATATTTTTTACTTGCTTTTCCTTTATGAGGAATTTACGAAATGCAAAGATAAAGATATTTTGTTAATCCGCAATAATTTTTATTTAAAAAGTTCAATTCAATGTATGGATTAAAATATTTATTCAAAAAAAATAACCCCTAAAACCAAACTATCACCTGTTTTATATAATTTGTTTAATTAATTCTTAAACATTTTAAGCAATTGTGTCAATTGTACTTTCAAATCCTTGCGGTTAACAATTTTATCTAAAAAGCCGTGTTCAAGAACAAATTCGGATGTCTGGAACCCTTTTGGCAGATCTTTTCCAATTGTTTCTTTAACAACGCGCGGACCTGCAAAGCCGATCAAAGCTTTTGGTTCGGCAATATTTAAATCGCCCAGCATTGCATAGGATGCTGTAACACCGCCGGTTGTGGGATCAGTAAGGAATGAAATGTATGGGATTTTTGCTTCTGCCATTAATGACAGCTTTGCTGATGTTTTGGCCATCTGCATCAATGAAAATGCAGCTTCCATCATTCGTGCTCCGCCTGATTTAGAAATAATCATCAAAGGAATACGTTTTTCCAGACAATAATCAATGGCCCGTGCAATTTTTTCACCAACAACTGAACCCATAGACCCGCCTATAAATGCAAAATCCATACAGGCAATTACCAAATCTTCACCGCCAACTAGTCCGTGGGCACTTCTAAGTGCGTCTGTTAGATTGGTTTTATTCTGTGAATCAACTAAGCGGTCGGTATATTTTTTTGTATCTGTAAAGTTTAATGGATCAGCTGAAGATAAATTCGGATTCAATTCAACAAACTCATTACTATCAAACAGTAATTCGAAATATTCGACAGAACCAATTTTTTCATGGTAATCACAATCAGAGCAGACATAAAAATTTTGTGCGTGCTCATTTGAAGGCGTTAATTTTTTACAAGAAGGACATTTATACCACAAACCTTCCGGTGTTTCTTTCTTCTCTTTTGTAGAAGTGGTAATACCTGTTTTTATACGTTGAAACCAACTCATTTTTATTTCGGATTTTCGATTTCGGATTTCTTTACCGAAGCGACAAATTTATTAAATTCAGATTTTGGCTGCTGATATCGATATTCGGCAATCAGCATTTTGTTTATGCTATTGTAATTTTTTTGTCTAAATAAACATCCTGAATTGCGTTTAATAGTTCAATTCCTTCTTTCATCGGTCTTTGAAATGCTTTCCTACCTAAAATTAAACCTTGTCCGCCGCCGCGTTTGTTTATTACTGCTGTACTCACGGCTTCTGCTAAATCAGACGCACCTTTTGATTCTCCGCCTGAGTTGATCAAACCTATACGGCCCATATAACAGTTTGCTACTTGGTAACGCGCAAGATCAATCGGGTGGTTCGTGCTTAATTCTGAATATACTTTTGGATGTGTTTTGCCGTAGTT
>CAISYK010000369.1 GCA_903889605.1 uncultured Bacteroidota bacterium | reverse complement strand
GGATCATTCAGTTGGAAAAAACTTAATTGAAGATTTTCTTTTACTTGTTTATTGTTTGTAGTTTGCCCAACCACATCTTCATTATTTTTGCCTGATTCTTGATTTTGTATGGCTGGTACAAAACCCTCCTGATTCTTGATTCTTGATCCTCTAACTTCTCTGCTTCCGATGCCTGACTCTTTTCCTTCTCTTTCGCCTTCCAATCGTTCTAGTATTTGATTGGCTCTATCTAGAACTTTTTTTGGCATCCCAGCCATTTTAGCAACATGTATACCAAAACTATGTTCGCTGCCTCCAGCAACCAATTTGCGCGTAAATAATATTTTATTGCCGATCTCCTTTACTGAAACGCTGAAGTTTTTGATACGATGCAGAGTATTAGTCATCTCATTTAATTCGTGATAATGAGTGGCAAATAAAGTTTTCGCTTTTACTGAAGGATTTTCATGAATGTATTCAGCAATAGCCCAGGCGATAGATATCCCGTCATATGTGCTTGTTCCGCGGCCTATTTCATCAAGTAATATCAGACTGCGGTTGGATAAGTTATTTAAAATACTCGCTGTTTCATTCATTTCCACCATAAAGGTTGATTCTCCGGATGAAATATTATCAGATGCACCGACGCGTGTAAATATTTTATCTACCAATCCTAAATTTGCATGTTTTGCCGGGACAAAACTTCCTATCTGAGCCATCAAAACGATTAATGCTGTTTGACGTAACAGAGCTGATTTACCCGACATATTAGGGCCGGTTATGATGATAATTTGCTGCTGCTCGTTATCCAGGTAAACATCATTTGCAATATATTCTTCACCGATAGGTAATTGCTTTTCAATGACAGGGTGACGGCCGTCTTTGATGTCTAAAATATCATTTTCAAAAAGATGCGGTCGGACATAATTATTCTTTTGTGCGATAGCCGCGAAAGATAATAAACAATCTAGTCGCCCTATTAACGAAGCGTTTAGCTGTATTACAGAAATATAGTCCATTAACCCTATAACCAAATCGTTAAATAGTTTTACTTCCAATGCCAGAATTTTCTCTTCGGCACCCAATATTTTTTCTTCGTACTCTTTCAGTTCTGGAGTGATGTATCTTTCAGCACCTGTAAGGGTTTGCTTGCGCATCCAATTACTTGGAACTTTGTCTTTATGAGTATTTGTAACTTCCAGATAATATCCAAACACATTGTTGAATGCCACTTTCAGAGAAGATATCCCGGTAATTTCACTTTCCCGCTGTTGAATCTGAAGCAAATAATCCTTGCCGGAATAAGCAATTTTGCGTAAGTCATCTAATTCGGCATTAACGCCTTCGGCAATTACATTTCCTTTATTTACCAAATAAGGCGGCTCCGGCATAATTTCTTTTTCAATGCGGTCAATAACCAATTTACATGGGTTAAGCTGCTCAGCAATTTTTTGTAAAGAAATGTGTTTTGAATTTTCGCAGGAAATTTTTATTGGTTCAATAGCGGTTAAAGCACGCTTTAATTGAACAACTTCTTTTGGTGAAATTCTTGCTGTTGCAACTTTTGAAATGATACGTTCCAGATCGCCGATCAATTTTACCTGCTGAATAATATCGTCATTAATTTCCTGGTTCGACAAAAAATATTCTACCGCATCCAGGCGCTCTTCGATAGGAGCTTTGTCTTTTAACGGTAATGCTAACCATCGTTTCATCATACGTGAGCCCATTGGCGAAACAGTCTGGTCAATTATATTTATCAGCGTTTTTGCATTATCGTTCTGCGAACCGAATAATTCTAAATTACGAATTGTAAACCTATCGAGCCAAACATACTTTTCTTCTTCAATGCGGGAAATGGAAGTAATGTGTTTTACTTTATCATGTGCCGTATCTGAAAGGTAATGCAGCGCTGCTCCGGCAGCAATGAGGCCCTGCTTAAGGTTTTCTATGCCAAATCCTTTTAATGATTTTGTTTCAAAATGTTTTAATAACAGATCGATGCCGAACTCAGAGGTAAAAGCCCAGTCATCTATACCGTAGACATAGAATTTTTCTCCGAATGATTCTGTAAATAATTTTTTTTTGTTTTTTTGAAACAGCACCTCGCTTGGGCGGAAGCTTTGTAATAGTTTGTCTATGTATTCAAGATTGCCTTCTGCAACTAAAAATTCACCTGTGGAAACATCAAGAAAAGATACTCCCGAAATTTTTTCTCCCAAATATACACTAGCTAAAAAATTATTTGAAGTATGTTCAAGTACTTTATCATTGTATGATACTCCTGGAGTTACTAATTCGGTAACACCTCGTTTTACAATGGTTTTGGTCATTTTAGGATCTTCAAGCTGGTCGCATATTGCAACCCTTTGTCCTGCACGTACTAATTTAGGAAGATATGTATCTAATGAATGGTAAGGGAAGCCCGCTAATTCGATATATGAAGCATAACCGTTAGCGCGTTTAGTAAGCACAATGCCTAGTATATTCGCCGCTTTCACAGCATCGCTTCCAAAAGTTTCATAAAAGTCACCTACTCGAAACAATAATAGAGCATCGGGGTATTTTGCCTTGATTCCGTTAAACTGTTTCATCAGCGGAGTTTCGCTTTCCGAAGTTGTTGTTTTTGTCGCTGCTTTATCTTTTGCCATCTTTGGTAAAAATACAAAACCTATTTAAACCGCCAATGCAAAGTTTTTAACACTTTTCAGTATTTGTTTTATAGCTTTGCTTTTGAAATAATATTTAAAATAAGAGATTAAATGACCGAAATATTTTTACAAATTTTTTTTGAATAGAGAAACATGAGGAAATTATTAAACGAAGAATTAAATCGAAAATCGGTGGATGAATTTAGGAATGCTTCTAAAACCCCTATAATAATTGTACTTGATAATGTGCGCAGCTTGAATAACGTGGGTTCTGTTTTCAGAACATCAGATGCTTTTTTAGTTGAAGCCGTTTATTTATGCGGTATTACGGGTACTCCTCCGAATAAGGACATTCAAAAAACAGCGTTAGGATCAACCGACAGCGTTTGCTGGAAACATTTTAAAACAACCATTGATGCTGTTGGAGTATTAAAGCAGAATAATTACAAGGTGTATTCTGTTGAACAGGCTCAATCTTCAATTATGCTGAATAATTTTTATCCCGAAAAGGGGCAAAAATTGGCCATAATTTTTGGTAACGAAGTAAAAGGCGTAGATCAGGAGGTAATTAATGCCAGTGACGATGTTATTGAAATACCGCAGGTCGGAACCAAACATTCCATAAATATTGCAGTAAGTGTTGGGATCGTTACTTGGGATTTATTTCAGAAGATGCTTTGATTTATTTTAACATAGGCTAAGGATCACCTAAAAACAAAAACGTCCCGCATAAATGCGGGACGTTTTTGTTTGAAAAATATTGTATTTTAGTTTGTCATCGCTTTAAAATCTGCATTTTCGCGGAATTTAATAAATTCAGCATCATCTTTTGCCATTTGTTTAAAAGAAGCATCTTTTTGAATTGCAGTTTTTAAGTTATTATTCATAACATCTGCCTTATCAGAACGGGCACCTGCAATTGCTTTTAAATAAAAGGATATTGCCGCATCTTTTTCAGTGGAATTATCAATAGTTGTCATAGCCCCTTCATTGTTCTTGTTCAAAAGTTTTGCTAAAGCAGCGTTGAATGTATTAAAGCTGCCAAAATCAGAAACAGCGGCAGCATAGTTTCCATTTTGAATTTCAATTACTCCCATATTGTAAGTTACTTCAGGGCCTGCACTTGCCGCTGATTTGTATTTTGCCATTGCTCCTTTGCGGTCACCTTTCCAACGTGCAACAATACCCAAATTGTTATCTACAATTGCATTGTGAGCAGATAGAGCGTCAGCTTTTTTTAAATGAGTTTCGGCATCGTTAAGTTTGTTCTGCATTAAATAAATATATCCGACGTTGTTAGATGTTCTCCAGTCGCTGCCGTATTTGGCTTCAGCTTTTTTGTAGATATCTAATTTGGTATTTATATCGGTAGTTAAAGTTGCTGCGTAAAGGATTTCCTCAACAGATAAGCTGTCAGGTGCAGATGCAGCCAAAGCTTTAATTTGTTCATCTGTGCGGCTTCTTTCTTCAGCGTTTAGAGTTAGGACAGCTCTGCGTAATTTCGGTAAAATCTTATCAGCAACTTCTAAATAAGTTTTTGATAAATTTTTGATTTCTTTTTCGCGGGTTTCGCCGTCAGGATACATTGTTAAAACACGTAATATTAAATCTTTGTCAGCAATTGTTGAGACTTCCATTGCTTTTTTGAACCCATCCCAATCTTCGGCAGTTGTAACTTTATTATAAAAAGACTCCGATTCAGCAGCATCCAATTTCATTTTTTTATCTTTAAACATTGTCATCATTGACTTTGTAGCTTCTTTTGCACGATTTTCTGCAAGGCTGCCGTTTAAAGTTAATTCTCCATCTGGTGAAGCATAAGCCGACACGTTCATGTTTTTGAAGGCAAATCCTTTTGCGATACCATTGGCAGCAAAATCTTTAAACGCTTTCATTTCATCGCTGTTTATTTCTGTAGGGCGAACTTGTGACTGGTTAATCACAAAGAAAATGCTGCCGGTAATTGAGCGAGGAATCGTTTTTACGAAGTTGTCTTTAGCCATTAAAGCTTTTTCATCATTTTTTAATAACAAAGGGGTAATGATTGTACCGTCAGCAACTTTTTTTGCAGGCAGCTCTTTAATTTTTTTCTTTACTTGACCTGTCGCTTTTAACTCTAAAGTAGCCACCTTCATTTCTGGAATGTAAGCAATTTTTTCAGAAGTATAAGAGAAACTTCCGCCTTTTTCATTTGTTATTTTTTGGCCCGCGCCTTCTACTTTTTCTCCAATTAAAACAATAGGTTTCAAAGCTTTTTCACCGCCATTGTATTTAAACACTGGAGTAGTGGTTACAACAGCTTTTTTTGGGAATATTTTTGCAGGGTATGTTCCGGTAATACTCACTGTGATGCTGTCTCCGTGCATTTCCATGGGATCCGGTGTTACTTTATATGTAATTTTGTCGGCATTTTTTACTAATTTGGCAAGCCCGTCACAAGAAGTGAAGCCAATAGCTGCGATTAATGCTAAACCAAGTGTTTGTAAAGATTTATTTTTCATTTTATTTTGTTGTTCTTTATGAATTTTTTTTATTCACCATTCTCAATTGGCTGCGCAAAAATAATTAAAATTTCAAATAATTAAGGTTTTTATGCAATTATATTTTAAACTTAAAAAAATATGCCCGGAGGTTATGCTGTTATTCTAGTAATACCTTGGTTGTAAGGTTGATTAATGATTTCCATCATTTGATTGTAGTGTTCATTATCATTGGCAAAGTCCAGTTTATTTACATCTACAACCAAAATACGCAAATCATTTAGTTGTTTTATAAAGTCGAAATAGGTGGACTGTATCTTTATCAGGTAATCGTCGGATATGCTTTGCTCATAGCTTCTGCCGCGTTTTTTGATGTTTTCCTGCAGCCGTTCAACATCATGATAGAGGTATACAAATAAATCAGGTTTCGGCAGCGATCCATTAATGATATGAAAGAGCTTAGAATAAAGCCCGAATTCATCAATTCCTAAATTAGCTTTTGCAAATATAAGGGATTTTAAGAAATAATAATCTGAAACGATGCTTGGTTTGAAAAGATCCTGCCTGCCGAGTTCATTTTTTAATTGCTGATATCGTTCAGCCAAAAAGCTTAGTTCAAGAGGGAAGGCATGCTTTTCGGGATCAGAATAAAATTTCGGCAGAAATGGGTTTTCTGCAAACTGCTCCAAAATTAAGCGCGCATTAAAATCAACTGCAAGTTTTTTTGCCAGCGTAGTTTTACCTGCCCCGATATTTCCTTCTATAGCGATAAAATTATAAAGAGCTTGTTTGTCGGTCATTCGCAGCGTGTAGTTTGGTTACTTCTAATTTATCATGACATTCTGAAAGCAGAGTTTCAATATTTTTTTTTAGTATAGGATGGATTAACTTTGGTGCCAATTGCGCCATTGGAACTAATACAAACTTCCGTTCTTGTATAAATGGATGCGGTATTTTTAAGTCGGCAGTATTAATTATCTCATCGTTGTAAAATAGAATGTCAATATCCATAGTTCTTTCCATCCACTTGTTATGATCCCGCACCCGTCCCAATAATTGTTCAATGGAAATTAAATTTATCAATAAATTTTCTGCTGTTAAAGATGTTTTAAGGCACACAGCTTGATTTAAAAAATCGGGCTGATTGGTATTGCCCCAAGCGCTGGTCGCAAAAATATCGGATTTCCCCGCAATTTCCCCTGACGTATCAGTAATTAACTGAAGTGCATGCTGCAGATTTTGTAGTTTATTGCCTTTATTCCCGCCTAATATAAGGTATGCTGTATTCATTTCGGCAAAGATATAAAAACATAATTAACCGGGATTTTAATTTTCAATATTTACTTTGTTTTTGTAACGTAAAATATTTATTGATTACTGTTTTTTTATTTGAAGAATGAGTTTTAGTCTTATGTGAAAGATCGCAGCGATTAAATGATACAATTGTTAAGCAGCCTATTATTAAATTAACACGAACATTTCAAGTTTTGATGCAATAATAGTTGACGTTGTCTTGATCCATAAATTACGTCGCAGCATAAGTATGATTTTATTTCTAAATTTATCAAGTCAATAATTTTAAAAATATTTATCGGTACATTTGCCTGATTAATAATTTCGATTACAAATGATTTTTTTTGGTTTATTTAAGGAAAGTGTTTTTTTTGCTGTTAATGCCTTGGCAGTTAATAGACTGAGAACTTTCCTTTCTTTGTTGGGTATTACCATTGGTATTTTTGCAATAATTACTGTATTTACTGTGGTAGACTCACTTGAGCAAAATCTTCGGAAAAGTGTGCAGAGCTTGGGAGATGATGTAGTTTTTATTGAAAAATGGCCTTGGGCTTTCGAAGGGAATTATCCTTGGTGGAAATATATGAACCGTCCGCTGCCGGATTACAATGAGTTGGACGAAATTATGCATAAATGCAATGGAGCGCAATCGGCTGCATTTCTTATAAACACTCAAATAACCATTAAACATAAGAGCAGCAGCATCGAAAATGTAACTATTATTTGTGCTTCGCATCAATATGAAAAAGTGAAAAATTTTGAGATCGCTGAAGGCCGTTATTTTACTGAAATTGAATCCTCTGCTGGCCGTCCGGTTGCTGTTATCGGCGATGTGCTGGCAAAAGCATTGTTTCCCAATCAAAGTCCTTTGGGGGAAAGTATAAAATTAAATGGAGCAAAAGTTATTGTGATTGGGGTTTTTAAAAAAGAAGGCGAGAGTATTTTGGGAGGAACACCGGATACGCAGGTGCTTGTTCCTGTAAACTACGCCCGAAGTATAATTGATATTCGTAATGAAGATCTTGGACCGCAAATTATGGTAAGAGCAAAGCCGGGTATTAGTAATGATGAATTAATAGCTGAACTTACCGGGTTGATGCGGTCAATACATAAGCTGAAACCCACTGCAGAAGATAACTTTGCCTTGAATCAAACAAGTTTGATTTCCAAACAGTTTGACAGCCTGTTCGAAATTGTTGGTATCGCAGGATGGATTATTGGAGGGTTTTCTATTCTTGTCGGTGGTTTTGGAATTGCAAATATTATGTTTGTCTCAGTCAAAGAGAGAACAAATATTATCGGAATTCAAAAATCTCTGGGAGCAAAAAATTATTTTATTTTACTGCAGTTTTTATTTGAATCAGTTTTTTTATCATTAATAGGCGGTGTTATAGGTTTGCTTATTGTATTCGTAATCACACTAACGGCAGGTGATTCATTTGGGATGGAAATTACATTAAGCAAATCAAATGTAATTTTAGGATTTACTATTTCCATTTTAATTGGTGTAATTTCAGGGTTTATTCCGGCATACAGCGCATCTCAGTTAGACCCGGTTGAAGCAATTCGTGCTAATTAGGCATTTGTTGGTTGTCAAAAGTCATTGGGATGTATCCGTTAGGTTTTAGACATTAACTATCAGCATTGAACAATAGGATGCTTACAGTTTTGTAATTTTGGATGTAAGAAAATCAGAATAATATCCTCTTTTGGGAAGGGTGTTGAACGGCGGGATATTTTTATTAGCAAATTTTAGTTTTTTGGAACCAACACAATTCGTTTTTAGTATTAAACACACAGATTTATAAATTCGTTTAATTTTGTAATTCGTAGTAAGTAAATGGAATCCATAATCATAAAACGGCCGAAATTACTCACAACTGTTTGTGTTTTAGGGTTTGTTTGGATTGTATTCAGCTTCCCTGCCGTGTTTTCTCCATCTGTAAAAAAACTTGGCGATTGGTATCCAGCTCTATTTGGGTTAATTGTTGCCATTAGTTTTATTTCCTATATCGGCGTTTGGCATATGAAGCGTTGGGGCGTGAGCTTATATTTAATTATTTTTTTTGTAAAAGAAATTATTCTAATCCTTATTAACGACGTAAATTATATTGGATTATTCTTTTCTGCATTATTTATGATTATTATGGTGTTTTTTTATAAACGAATGGATGTAAATTTATAACAAAATTACATCCTTTCTCTAATAGTAAGCTCTTACCCAAATAAGCGTTATTTTATGACCTGCGGAATCATTATTCTCTAATAAGTTTTTCTTGAATCAATGGCTTATACTCGAAGCCTGCTGAGTTTTAAAAATATTATAGCTCATGCAACCATTTCAATTGAGAT
>CAISYK010000368.1 GCA_903889605.1 uncultured Bacteroidota bacterium | reverse complement strand
CGTGGTATTATAGCAAGCAATTTTATTGGGCTTTAGCCAAAACATGTTCGTATTATTAATCGAACTCAGGTTATTAAATTTTAAATTTAATAGTATACTTCGCTCCATCTGAATTGTCAAGTACTATATCGCCCCGAAGCTGATTTACAAGAGCCACAACAAGCTGCATTCCTAATGATTCGGTATTTCTGAAATCAATATTATTGGGAAATCCTTTTCCATTATCAGAAATGGTCAAATGAGTAAATTCATTTGTCTGCTTTAATGATATACGTATAATCCCATTTCCCTGATTAGGAAATGCATATTTCAGAGCATTTGTCACAACTTCATTTATAATCAGCCCGCAGGGAATGGCGCGGTCTAAGTCCAGAAAAATATTGCCGACATCTAATTTTAAGTCAACAGTATGATTTTGGGAATAGGAATACATTAGGTTGCTTGTGATATTTCTGATGTATTGTGAAAAATTTATACTCGAAAAATCGTTTGTTTGATAAAGAAGCTCATGAATAAATGACATAGCTTTTATTCTGCTGCGAATATCTCTTAACAGGTCGAGTGTTTTTTCATCAGTTATATTTGAATATTGTAAATTAAGAATGCTTAATATTATCTGGAGATTATTTTTAACCCTGTGATGCACTTCTTTCAGAAGAATTTCTTTTTCCTTAAGTGATTGTTTGGTTTTTACTTCTGCTGTTTTGTTATCAGAAATGTCTCTGATTATTAATGTTATTCCTGTAACTTCATCGCCTGAAAATACCGGACCTGCATTTGCAGAATACCAAGCGGAAGTGCCGTCAATATGCAGGCCCTGCAGTTCGGTACTCTGGGGCTTTTTGAATTCGAATACTTTTTTAATTTTCTCCTTGGCTTGCTCATGGTATTCCTTAGGAACCATTTTATAAATACTGGTTCCTATAACTTCTTCAAGATTTGTACCTGGCCGGAGATGATTTATGAATTGAATATTGCTTTCACTATCAAGGTTAATAATTAAATCGGCTGCGTTTTCAACTACTGAACGGTATTTTCCTTCACTTTTTATTATTTTTTCTTCTGCTTCTTTGCTTTCAGAAATGTCTCTTAGTATTAATGTAATACCTGCAACTTCGTTACCTGAAAATAAAGGTCCGGCACTAATAGAAAACCATGCTGTTGAACCTTCTAAAAGCTGTCCCGGCATTTCATAAGTTTCGGCTTTCTTGTTAAGGTATATTTTTTTAATTATTTGCTCAACCATTTCTTTATATCCTTCAGGGACATAATTGTAAATACTTGTCTTTAATATACTATTAATAGGCGCGCCCAAATGAGTATGGTTAATGAATTGTATTATATTGTCACTATCGAGTGTTATAATTATATCTTCTGCGTTCTCAACGAGCGACCTATAGTTTTCTTCGCTTTTTTTAATTCTTTCTTCATCTTTTTTGCGTTCAGTAAGATCTCTTATTATTAATGTTATTCCAGTAACTTCATCACCCGAAAATACAGGAGCCACATTAATTGAAAACCAAACAACAGTACCATCAAGATGCATCCCCGGCATTTCATAATTATTTGACACTTTACTTTCGTATGTTTTTTTTAATCTTTCTTCTTCTGCCCATTTATGGTATTCCTTAGGAATATAATTATAAATGCTGGTTAATAAAACCTTTTCGATAGGTTCACCAGAAGGCGTATGATTAATAAATTGTATTATGCCGCTGCTGTCAAGAGTTATAATTACATCATCAGCGTTTTCAACCAGCGAACGATATTTTTCTTCACTTTTTATAATTTTTTCTTTTGCTTTTTTGCGTTAGGTAATATCTTCTGACACACCAAGCAGAAAAAGCGGAACTCCTTGTTTATCCTTTATAATGGTTTTTTTAGTATGAAGAATTACCTTTTTGTTTATTGACTCAACAACCTCTTCTGGAATATCAAGAATCCCTGAAATTTTGCAGGCTTCAATATCCCTTTTTCTAAACAAATCAGCATATTCTTTTGAGAATAAATCATAGTCATTTTTTCCAACGCAATAGTCGGCTTTCAGACCAAAAAGTTCCTCTGCTTTATTGTTCCATAAGGCATACTTAAAATCTTTTTTTAAATCTTTAGAAAAAACCGCTACCGGCAGAGTTTGAAGAATAATGGAAAGCAGTTCCTCACTTTCAATCAGCTTTTCCTTTGCTAGTTTACGTTCTGTAATATCATGTATAGTTGCCTG
>CAISYK010000367.1 GCA_903889605.1 uncultured Bacteroidota bacterium | reverse complement strand
GTTTTTTGTTTTTTAAATCCTCAGGAATATTATTCAAATCAAATTCCATTTTGTTATATGTCTCATATTCATAGGCATTTAATTTCTCGCAGTTGTTTTTATCTTTATGGGCAATAATTTTGCGCAGTATCTTATGGGCTGGATTTTCACCTGGGCGGATTTCAATTTCCGCCAAGCTTACACCCTGTGTCAGACCAATATTTATAACCTGTGCCGCACCATATTTTACATATCTTACAACTGGATTATAGCCCACATAAGAAATTATCATGGAATCACATTTGTCTAATGACGAAACGGTGTAAAAACCTTCAATGTCACTGGCGCCTGCAGCCTTGGTGCCCTTTAAAAGCACATTAACAAATGGCAGAGGTTCCCTTGTAACAGCATCAACTATTTTGCCGCTCACTTTAGTACCCTGAGCATAACATTTGTGAGGCACGGCAAGCAAAAGCATTGCAGCTATCAATGCTATTTGGACTAATGGATATTTTAATTTTTTAATCAATTCAGGCCTGGGTATAATGAAACATTACAATTTTATACAGTTTACGAATAAACGAATTATTACGGGTTTACGAAACTGTTTTGAAAAAAAAAACAAATGTGTTGGTTAAATTAATTAATGTTGATTGGTTAATGACTGCATCAATAGTGTGCCTTTTCAAACAACAAGTGTTAATATTTAAATTGACGGCTGCAAAAGTATTTAATTGTTTAATTCCAATTTTTTAATTTGCTTCCTGCTTTAACTTCTGTTTCACCACATATCTTGAAACAAATATACTTGCTTCATACAAAAAATACAATGGGAATGCAACAAGCATCTGAGATGTAACATCCGGTGACGGAGTAATAACAGCCGCCGCGATTAATATCACAACAATAGCATGTTTACGGTATTTACGCATAAACTGCGGTGAAATTAAGCCAAATTTGGTTAAAAAATAAACAATTACAGGCAATTCAAACACTATACCAGATGCAAGTGTAAGTGTTGTAATTGTTGATAAATATGAATCCATGGTAAAATTATTTTCAACCATTTTACTCACCTGGTAGGTTCCTAAAAAATTAATAGACAGAGGAACTATAACGTAATAGCTAAAAAGTACCCCGGTTAAAAACAGGAAGGTTGATGAGATAATAAATCCCGTAGCGGCCTTTTTTTCCTTGTCGTGCAAAGCAGGTTTAATAAAACGCCATATCTCCCATAATAAAAACGGGGAACCGATAATTAATCCGCCTAAAAAAGCTATCCACATCTGCGATGTAAACTGATCGGCCAAACCGAGACTTTGGAGTTTAAATGTATAATTCCCAAAACATAACTGATCTCCAAGGTTAAGCATATGCGACAGCTTGCAGAATCCGCGATAGGTAATAAAATCAACTCTTAGAGGTCCGAAAATAACGGTATCAAATAAAAATTCAGGATAACAGAATAATACACCGGTCAGCGTAAGAACAACAAGCACAGAACGAATAAGATGCCCCCGCAATGCTTCAATATGCCCCCAGAAGGACATTTCGTCCGCAGTATTTTTTGATTTATTTAAAAGTCCGAATAGTGCCATTAAAAATTAAAGAATTAAAAGTTTAAAGTTTAAAGTTTTGTATACTGCAAAACGATAAACCTGAAACTCTAAAAATATAATACGCCGATTATTTATTTGGGATGTAAAGTTAATAGAATTTAGTTCATTTTAATAAGATCAATTTACGAACAAAAAAAATTCTTACTTTTGAAACGTATGAAACAAAAACTAAATCCATATTTACCCTATATAACGATTTCAATTGCGGCAATAATGCTGCTATCCTTACATTTCGGGTGGTTAAACATGTTTTTCTATGGAGCAGAGCTGACTCCTAATGTACAAGGTATCGACTATTTTGCTGTACCTAAATCGTTTTTAAATCTGCTTGAAGGGCGGAGTATATTTGATACCTGGGGCGGAACTGCATATGGGCCGCATTCGACATGGTATCTAGCACATCCTGCATTCAGCCTGTTTGTCGCTTCGTGGTTTTCTTTCTTTTCACCTTGGACAAGTTATTGGTCATTCGTAATTTTTTCAACAGCAATAATGGCATACTGCGGCTACCTGATTTCAAAAACCACAAATGATATTTTCAAAAAAAATCTTTCTTATATATTATTATTATGTGCATTTCCAACTTATTGGATGCTGTTTGTAGGTAATATGCACGCCCCTTTAGTATTAGCTCTTACATTAATTTTAATTTCGATATATGAATTTACATATTCTGAAAATGAGAAGGATATAAAAGAGGCAAATAAAAAACTGCTGATCGGTTTACTTATTTCATTTTTCAGCAAACCAATTGTATTATTGATGCTTCCGCTTTTGTTATTAACCAAAGAAACCCGCAGGACAACAATTAAAAGTCTTATTATATACGCTTTTGTTTCTTT
>CAISYK010000366.1 GCA_903889605.1 uncultured Bacteroidota bacterium | reverse complement strand
ACAGTTGTGATTTGCTTTCAAAATGTATCTTTGACTTATTGATAAACACTCATAGCTATAAATCTCGTTTTACACAAGTAGTTGTGATTTGCTTTCAAAATGTATCTTTGACTTATTGATAAACACTAAACACCACCGTTTAGTAATGCTTTGTTTGTTGTGATTTGCTTTCAAAATGTATCTTTGACTTATTGATAAACACTATATCGGGATATAAGTCAACAACAACAATGCTTTGAGGTGTATTTGTCAATAAAAAAATGAAGTGTTATCAAACAATTATCCTGCTGCAAGGCGGGATTTTTTGTTTCTAATAGCAAAGTTAACTTTTCCAAAGTTTCAAACTTTGGAAAAGTTGTGCTTAAAATAGTTCTAATTGCTGCGGAACATTCGGTAATTCTACTTGTTTCGAACCATAAAAAAGCTCCATTTGTCCGAATTGTTTGTCTGTGATTTGTAAAATCCCTATTTTCCCGAGTTCCGGTAAGTTTTTTTTTACCCGTTTACTATGTACGTCTGCATTTTCTGAACTGGAACTATGGCGTACATACATGCTGAACTGAAACATGCTGAATCCGTCATTTTGTAATTCTTTACGGAAACGAGCCGCCGCTTTGCGCTCTTTCTTGGTTTCCGTCGGCAGGTCATACATTACAAGTGTCCACATGATACGGTAGGCGTTTAGGCGGTCGGTTGTGATGCTCATTGTTTGTAATAATATAACTTATTGAATGAAGAATTAACTTTTCCAAAGAAATAACTTTTCCAAAGTTTCAAACTTTGGAAAAGTTGATTTTCCAAGTTGATTTTCCACTAATCAAATACTATTTGAAGTTCTTTAGGTTTTTGTTTATGGATAAATATAAAATTATCTAAATCTTCAAACCATTCAATCACTTTTTCTTTTTGTATTAACGTATTTGCGTTTGAACAAACAGCATTGTATGATGAATATTTCCATTCATTTAAATTTTTGCATAATTGAGCATCCACCGGATTGTAATGGATATAATGTACTAATTTATAAAAGTACTCTTTGCTTGTAATTTTTTTTCGTTTAAAATTTTTCATGAAAAGGCTGCCTTTTCTCCCTTGCTGTTTATTTAGGGCCTGTGTATAACTGCTGAAAAAGTTTGAGAATTGTTTGCTGATTAGCTTTTCCAAAGTTTCAAACTTTGGAAAAGTTGAATCAAGTTCGAGATTTGGTTTTTCATTTTGAAAAAAAGCAGTTAATTCTTTTTTGGTTTTAATTTCGACAAGAAAATGAAAATGATTCGGCATTAAGCAATAGCAGTATGTGCTGCAGATTGGTGACAAATATTGTTTATACTTGTTAATAAAGAATAGGTAATTACCGTCGGATGTGAAAATATTTTCATTTCCGTTTGCACGGTTGTATATGTGATAAAAGGTATCAGGAGATAATATGGCTGTTTTGTTCTGCACGGGAATTAAAATAATAGTTTAAAATTTTTCTGAAATTTTAATCAATTTATCAAACGCTGAAATAACTTTTCCAAAGTTTCAAACTTTGGAAAAGTTCAATTGGTAAAGTTCAATATTGAAAAATAATTGTTCAAATAAACTCAGGATATACTAATTTACGTTGCTCTCCTTCAAAACATTTTACCAAACTCACCGCCGTTCGTTGTGTTGCATTCATCAATGGGCTTTTTTCGCCCTCCATCAATACATCCATTGCCGGTATTTTTAATAACAATGCTTTTATTTCTTTCGGAATATCCTCATTGAGCCCATTATCTTCAATAATACTATAAACTGCTTTATCCACAAAAGGACGATAAGGTTCCATCAAATCATCTGCTAAACAATACGCATTATAGCGGTTGTGATGGAAAATGCCGAGTGTAGGAAGTAAACCAGCTCCAACAATACTGCGTGCCATTGAAGCGCGCAGTAAAGCATAACCGTAATTTAAATAATTATTGGGGGATAAACCTTCCCTGAAACGTTTAAAAGACCCGACTGCCGGCAGGGATTTAAAAATATTGCCCCAATAATATGCAGCAGCAGTTGCTTCGCAGTTGTCGGGATCACCGCTTTTTACATTACGGTACAGCGGAATCAAATAATTATTATCAATGTTTCTGGAGCCAAGCATTGCAGCCTGGTTTTTTATTTTTTGTGAAATAGTTTGTGCCCACAATTGTTTTTTGAGCGGCTCTGTGGCATCCAATTGTGCCCTGAAACGCTCATTTTGTATAGTATTACCGCATAATGGAAGCATTAAACCTGTAGGATGATGTGTGCTGTCGCAGGTTATAAGAGCAGCATTATTATCAAGCAATGCCTCTATCAATGCTTGTGTAATAGTAATTTGCTTATGGTCAAGTATAATAATTCCAATATCTTCTACCGGAATACTTGTATAAGCTTCCTTTTTGAAGCGTTCCGGAAGTGTATCATTTTTTTCAACTTCCGGCAAACGCAAAACCAATTGAGCATTGGTAAGGCTCAAATAATATGGATTGCCAAAATATAATGTGCGTTTTATCATTCGCCTATTTTTACAATTTTACCTAAATGATTAATTCGAACTTTAACAATATTTTCAATTCCGTTTATCCCTAACCTTTTCCAAGTTATATTTTTAGTTTCATTTTTATTCTCAACAGTTGTTTCTAATTGATGCCTGAAGAAATAATCTTTAGTTGCCAACTTTTGTACCCTATAAAAATTTGGACTTATTAAATGATAATTTGCTGGATTTAGTAAATCAATTTCTTGTGGATTAAACCCTGTTTTTTCGTTTGGAAAAATAAAACATTCATTCTGTTTCATTGTAAACATAAATATCCAATTTTTTTCTAGATTATAATTACAATCAATTATTGATAATCCCTGATTAACTCTTTCAACTGCTTCGTAAAAAGAAACTACATTTTCTTGCAAATTCCCGGCCTCATCTTTGTAAACAGCCACATGATGGTTGTTCCCCGTATTCACAAAATCTACTGCAATTTTGTTGCCGTTTGCGTCAAAAATAAAATTTCCATTTTTGTCTTTTTTGT
>CAISYK010000365.1 GCA_903889605.1 uncultured Bacteroidota bacterium | reverse complement strand
TGTGAGAGGCTTAGGGTGAAACTCCCTTTGCCTACTCGACCAGCGGAAATCCTTTTGCCCTTGAAAAAGATTGAAGTGTAAAGCCCGTCGCTTTCTTTTTTCAAGAAAGCGGAACGCCCAAAAGGTTAAACAACGCCATATAAATTTACATTCTTTCCGGAACTTCAATCCCTAATAACTGCATGGATGCTTTGATGGCAATACCGATTGTTTTTGATAAATGCAGACGGAATAAAGCCAAATCTTTCTGCTCCTCTTTTAAAATAGAAACATCGTGATAATATTGGCTGAACTCTTTTGCCAGGTCATATACATAATTCGCTATTAATGCAGGGCTGTATTCAATTGCAGCTTGGTTTAATGCTGTATTGAAACTATATAATTTAATGATAAGCTCTTTTTCTTTCGGCAGCAGATTCACTGGAAAAATGAAAGAATCTTTGTTGGCCGAAGCATCCAAAATATCTTTTGCTTTGCGCAGCAATGCTTGTATCCTTACATAATTAAATTGAATGAACGGCGCTGTATTGCCGTTGAAATCAATAGATTCAGCAGGGTTGAAAAGCATTTTCTTTTTCGGATCCACTTTAAGCATAAAATATTTTAAAGCACCTAGTCCTATTGTTCGGTATAGTTTTTCGGCATCTTCCGCACTCAAATCTTCAGCTTTCCCAAGTTCTTTGGACGTTACAGCTGCTGTGTCAATCATTTCCTGCATCAATTCGTCTGCATCCACAACCGTACCTTCCCTTGATTTCATTTTACCTGCAGGCAGTTCAACCATGCCGTAAGATAAATGAAACAAGCCGTCAGCCCATTTGTAACCAAGTTTTTTAAGTATCAGAAACAATACCTTAAAATGGTAATCCTGCTCATTAGCTACAGTATAAATCAATTTTTCAAAATGCTCTTCTTCAGCACGCTGAACGGCCGTTCCCAAGTCCTGCGTCATATATACAGAAGTGCCGTCAGCGCGAAGCAATGTTTTTTCGTCTAACCCGTCAGCAGTTAAATCAATGAACACGGAATTATCTGTCCGGCGGTGTAAAATGCCTTTTTTCAATCCATCCTCAATGATATTTTTCCCTGATAAATATGTTTGACTTTCGTAATAAATTTTATCAAAATCAACTCCCAGCATTTTGTAAGTAGACTCAAAACCTTTGTATACCCAGCTGTTCATCATGCCCCAAAGCTCCAAAGTAGCTTTATCACCGGCTTCCCATTTAAAAAGCATTTTTTGCGCCTGAAGCATTAAAGGGGCTTGTTTTTCAGCTTCTTCTTTTGTTTTACCTTGTCCAACAAGAGTTTCAATTTCCTGTTTATAATGTTTGTCAAATTCTACGTAGTATTTACCCACCAGGTGGTCGCCCTTAATGCCTGTTGATTCAGGTGTTTCGCCGTTCCCCCAATTCTGCCATGCCAGCATAGATTTACAAATATGAATGCCGCGGTCATTTACAATGTTTGTTTTTATTACTTTGTTCCCAGCAGCTTTTAAAATTTCAGAAACTGAAAATCCCAGCAGGTTGTTGCGTACATGGCCAAGATGCAGTGGTTTATTGGTGTTTGGCGATGAATATTCGACCATTACTATTGGAGCATCTGGCTGCAGTTCCTCATTAATAAAAGGTTTCCCATTAATTGATTTAAAATAATTCAGCCAAAAAGCGTCAGCAATAACAATATTTAAAAAACCTTTAATAACATTGAAATCAGCCACTTCAGCTGTATTCGTTTTAAGATAATTACCAATTTCGGATGCTGTTTCTTCGGGTCTCTTTTTTGATATTTTCAGTAAGTTAAAAACTACTAATGTCAAATCTCCAACAAAATCGGGATTTGTTTTTTCAAATACTATTTTTTCTAAATCAGCTCCATAAAGGGATTTTACAGCTTCGATTGTTTTTTCGGTAAGTGTTTTTTCGATGTTCATAATA
>CAISYK010000364.1 GCA_903889605.1 uncultured Bacteroidota bacterium | reverse complement strand
GTAGGAGGATTTGAATTCATGCTTCAATACCGCGGAATATTTGGTTTCACTCAAAATGCGAAACGATCTAGTGAGCGTTTTATGTAGTTCTTTTAATACCAAATTACCTCTGCTGTAAAAATTTACCACTGAGGCACTGAGAAAACTAAGAAACACTGAGAATTATCTATACCCCCCGAGCACTCAATACCACTTCGGTAAAAATTTACCACTGAGGCACTTAAAACACTAAGAAACACTAAGAATTATCTGTGAAACTCCTTACTCTCTAAACCCTCTGCTGCTATTTTAATTTGCCAGTATATCAATAGATTAACATTTTTACTGAACTACCTTTGGATTTTCATGGATCAAGCAGACAATGTCATTATTTGAAGTTCAATCATTTATTGCGAATTCTCAGCTGTTTTTATATATTTGTGCTGACAAAAAAAAAATTAATTTTATAAAACCTAAAGAACATGAAAAAATCATTACTAATTATCTTTACTTTTTGTATTTGCATTTTAAATGTAAATGCTCAAATTATCATTACCACGGCTGATATGCCAACGCCTACTAAAATTATTTACCAGGCAATTGACTCTTTTCCAACAATATCTATTGGAGCTGCAGGGCCAAGTCAAACATGGGACATGACAGCTTTAGGCCAGAATGCAATTGACACATCAACTGTATTTCCATATTCTTATGCTCCTAATGCATCATTTTCTACAGCTAATTTAGCTATAAAACAAGGTTCTCAAAATTATTACGGCTATTGTATTAACTCACCGTCGAGTATGACTTTTATCGGTGGTGCCGGAATTATGGATCTTCAAGGCACACAAATACCTCTAAGTCAATTTAGTACTCCAGCAGAAATTCTATTTAATTTTCCAACATCTTACGACAGCAGTTTTACAAATAATTTTACTGCGAGTTCTAAATTTTATTACGGACAGCAAATGCAGGGAATTACTATTGACTCTATTTATCAAAAATCAGTAATAAAAAAAACTTTTGTAGTAGATGCTTGGGGAACTCTTACAACTCCATTAGCAGGCGGGCCGTATAATGTTTTACGTATTAAAGAAACAAAAATTAAACATGATACTACCAAGGTATATGCTTTCTATAATTGGAATGATATACCAGGAGGCTTGGGATTTGCAGCCGATTCAGTTGTTACTTACACCTGGGTAGCAAATGGTTTGGGAGCACCTTTAGCAACAGCAACCATGGATTCGATCGGTAATATAGCAAATGTGCAATGGCTTTACGCCCCACCTGCAGAACCGCCATTGTCAGCGACCGTAAACTCAACTAATGAAACATGCGGTGGATTGTGTAATGGAACAGCAATAGTAACCGCAAACTGGGGAACTCCTCCGTACACATATTCATGGAATACAAATCCAGTTCAAAACAATGACACTGTAACGGCCTTATGCGTTGGAACATATATTGTTACTATTACAGATGACTCAAGTTCAGTTGCCACAGTAACTGTTGTAGTTAATGCCTCTCCTCTTCCTATCGTTACAGCTAACGGTACTGTTTTAAGTACCAACTATTCAGCCGCGAGTTTTCAATGGTATTTGAACGGTCTTCCTATAACAGGAGCTAATTCATCACATTATACTGTAACTCAAAATGGAAATTATTCTGTTTCTGTTTCTAATGGAAATTCATGCAGCGATACCTCGGCAGTGCATAATTTTAATAACATAGGTATTACCGAATCCGAAATGAATAACAGTGTTTCCATATACCCTAACCCTGTTACCAGCCAAATAACAATTAAATTTGATGAATCTTCTTCACCATTTATGACATCACAAGATTTATTAATCGATATAAAAAATGAATTAGGACAAAGTATTGTAAAGGCAGGTCTTAAAAAAGTTATTATCAGTAAAAATGAAATAGCAATTGATGCCAATGATTTGCCAAGCGGCATTTATTTTATTAAGATCCAAAACCACAATTCTACTATTAACAAAAAATTCGTTAAACAATAAAAATCAAATTTATGTTATTCTTATTTGATAATGGGTTAAGTTGTAAACAACTTAATTCGTTATCAAATTTTTAAATTTTTAAGGTTGTAATAATAAAATGAAAAAATGAAAAAAATAATACTTACAATTTCTGCTGTTGCTTCATTGGTTATTGGAGCACAGGCACAACCTGATTTTG
>CAISYK010000363.1 GCA_903889605.1 uncultured Bacteroidota bacterium | reverse complement strand
TGGAATTTTTGGAACAAATATTTCCCCCCCCCAAGCAGTTTCCATTGCATGAAGTATCAAATCTACACCTTCCTGCAGAGAAATATTAAATCGGGTCATATTGGGATCCGTAATAGGTAAAACACCTTCTTTTTTCTTTTTAAAAAAAAATTGGATAACCGAACCGGTTTACCCCATTACGTTTCCATAAAGAACTACAGAAAATTTAATATTTTTTTTGCCTTTGATATTATTTGCGGCAACGAATAATTTATCGGAACATAATTTAGTTGCACCATAAAGATTTATTGGTGCGCAGGCTTTATCAGTTGATAATGCAACTACATTCATTACATCGGTTTCAAGTGCAGCGTTGATTACATTTTCGGCCCCAATAACGTTTGTTTTTACACATTCCATAGGATTGTATTCGGCAAGCGGTACATGTTTCATTGCTGCTGCATGAATCACATAATCGATCTCTTTAAAAGCTCTTTTTAAACGGTCGAAATCACGAACATCACCTATAAAATATCGTATTGCACGATGTTTATTTTGAGGAAATTCCTGTTCCATTTCAAACTGTTTTTGTTCATCACGTGAGTATATGACTAACCGTTTTACCATTGGAAATTTCTCCAAAATATTTTTGGTAATATGTTTTCCGAGTGAGCCTGTTCCGCCGGTTATTAATATTGATTTTTCATTTAGATCCAACATTGTATTTTATTTTGAATAAAGATCAAAAATAAGAAGAGTTTACCGAAATAACAACTGTTATTTATAGACTTTGTTTGAGTTATAGCGGCCTAAAAATTGGGAGTAAAAATAGGCAGGTAATTAAACGGATCAATTTTTCAAATTTCCTTGTTATTTCTATCAAAATGGTCAAATTCAGTTTTTGAAAGTCCGACAATTTAATTATAATTTAAAACTCGATAAAGTTACTATTGTAAATCATTATTATTAACCTAATAATTATTACAATTTGATACGTTTGAAAGCGTCGATAAATGAAAACTCACTTGCATTATATATAACAGAATGGCGGCTGGATGCATAATTATTTATAGCAGTATAACCATAAAAAGTTTTCCCCCAAATAATTAAAATTTCATCCATTCTGAAAATCTCTTTCGTGTGAGCTCCTTTATAAAAAGGGTGTAGTCCCACTCTATTTTCGTTTTCATAAAAATGAACTGATTTAAAACAAACCTCGTTATTTTCATTGACCACAAGTGTTTCCAGCCATGAATGATCTGCCCCAACAAGATAAATTTTCTTGAACCCAATATTAATAGACAAAAAGAGAGTCGCTACCAATACATTCTGGCTTTGCATCATTGCTAAATTGTTTATATATACCTTATGAGCTGCCCATTCAAATCCTTTAAATACCGTATAATTGAATGGCGTTAAAATAATATTGCTGTTTTTTATAATCAATTCTTGAAATACAGCAGAATTTGCTGCATGCTGGGGAATAAGCAAATATAATTTCCAAGTTGTTTTTTCTTTAATACATTCTATTGTGTTTTTTGCAAATTCATCATTTTCATACCAAAAACTTGGATCAAGCATAACATAATATTCCGGTTTTAATTCACCATATTGTTCGGTAAGTGAAAAGGAATTCACACAAATTAATGGATGATTTTTAAAAAAAT
>CAISYK010000362.1 GCA_903889605.1 uncultured Bacteroidota bacterium | reverse complement strand
ATGAATTACTTTTTTATGATGGGAGATAACCGCCACAGCTCTGCAGATTCACGTTTTTGGGGCTTTGTGCCGGAAGATCATATTGTTGGAAAAACAGTGTTGGTACTGCTTTCTATAGATAAATCCGACGCGGGAAGTAATATCCGCTGGAATCGTTGGTTTAAAGGAGTTGAATAAAAAGCCTCTCCCCTTAATCCCCTCTCCAAAAGAGAGGGGGCGATAGATGAGTTTCATTTAAAAACGAAAAAAAATAATGGTATATACTAATGATAATGCCGACAACTTGAGTCTCCTCCCCTTTGGGGAGGCCGGGAGGTGCTCCTCCGCCATACTTTCAACAGCATACCTCGGTCCTATTCAATATTATTCAAAACTTATAGAATATCCAGTTTGTATCATTGAACATCTCGAACATTTTACGAAACAAACATACCGCAGCCGATGTGATATATATTCGCCAAATGGATTAAAAACATTAAGCGTTCCGCTTGTAAAACGCGGACATAGGCAAACAGTCAAAGATTTAAAAATTTCTTATGATTATGATTGGCAGAAATTACACTGGCGTACATTAGAATCAAGTTACAGAAGGTCTCCTTTTTTTGAATATTTTGAAGATGATTTATATCCTTTTTATCATAATAAAAAATATGACTATTTAATTGATTTTAATGAAACGCTGCAGCAGGAAATTTTAATCCTTTTGAAGCGGAAACCAAAGTATAGTTTTACTTCAGAATACATTAAAATATATGCTGAAGCAGATGATTACCGAAGTATTATTACACCTAAAAACACTTTTGAACACGATAAAACTTTTGAATCCAAAACATACTCCCAGGTATTTGAAACCCGCCATGGATTTATTCCCAATTTAAGCATTGTAGATTTACTTTTTAATCAAGGTTCAAGAGCTTTGGAGTTTATATGATTACATTCCTATTTTTGCTATATTTGACAATCTTTAATTCCAATCATTTCAAGTAAATCAATAGGGGAATGATGAATTTTACTATCAGTTTATTTAATTTTCAAATTATTAAATTATCAAATTAATTATCATATGGATATAGAATTCAATAAAAACGAAGATAAAATGAACCTGCTTATTTCAGCTATGGAACAAAAGCTTGAAAAAATTTATTTAGGCGGAGGAAAAAGCAGAATAGAAAAAATGCACGAACAAGGTAAAATGACCGCTCGTGAACGTATAGCATACCTTATCGACAAAGGCTCCAAAACTATTGAAATTGGAGCATTTGCAGGTGACGACATGTATAAGGATCATGGAGGTTGTGCTGCTGGAGGAGTAGTGATTGTTATAGGTTATGTGAGCGGCAGACAATGTATTATTCTCGCAAATGATGCAACAGTAAAAGCCGGAGCGTGGTTTCCTATTACAGGGAAAAAGAATTTGAGAGCCCAGGAAATTGCCATGGAAAACCGTTTGCCGATTATATATTTGGTAGACAGTGCTGGTGTTTATCTTCCTTTACAAGATGAGATTTTTCCCGATAAAGAACATTTTGGACGTATTTTCCGCAATAATGCAGTTATGTCAGGTATGGGTATTCTTCAGATTTCAGCTGTTATGGGAAGCTGTGT
>CAISYK010000361.1 GCA_903889605.1 uncultured Bacteroidota bacterium | reverse complement strand
TTTTAAAAGCCAAAGAAATTTTTTATTCGACTAATGCAGCAGCTCAAATTCTCCAAAAATCAAGGGCTGCTGTCCTGGATCAAATCCGAAAGGGTAAAATTGTAGCTGAAAAAACATCTCCCGCGAGCAAATACAGCCGGTATAAAATTTCCGAGACCGAAATTAACAGGATTATTAATCTAAAAAAGGATATCATTCTTTTGAATTCAAGCTAACCATTTGAATTATTTAATCTGCTAATCATTCAGTACTAACAATTCATAAACTAAACAGATATGGCAATCGAAAAAGAAATCCAAGAATTAAAAAGCGAGGTAGAAGTTCTGAAAAAGAATTATGACGACATAATTCGACAGCTTCAACAGCGCCAGGTTGAAAAATTATTAACCGTTAAACAAGTTGCGAATAGATTGCATTTAACAGCGGGTGGCGTTAATTTCCATATTAGGAAAGGTAAATTAAAAGCTGTCGGCCAAAGATGTAAAAAAATCACAGAAGCGGAAGTCCTACGCTTTATGCAGGACAATAACTATTAACCAATAAACCAAATATTCGCTGATTTAAAACAAAATTTCCCATCGTTACCGTTACAAATTTTTTGTAACGAAAAAAAATTAATCTAAAAAAACAAATCAAAATGGAAGAAGAAACAAATTCAACATTACGTGCTGATGTGCCAATGTCTTTTCGTGTAACTGCGGAAGAGCGACTACTAATAATTCAAACAGCAAAAGATAGAAACATGAGTGTTTCAAATTTTCTGCGTTCAATTGCATTATGTCAACCTAATTCACCTCAATCTGAAACCAATGAGAAAACTTATGTGGAAAATGACTTGACATTTGAAAATCAATTACTAATTGAAGAAAACGAAATGTTGAAAAAGCAAATTCGTAGCGATGCCCTCATCATTCCATGTTCCCAAAAACAAAGAGAATTATTACAAATAATTTATCATTCAACCGTTTTTTCAGATGAAGAAATTTTACCGGAAGGATTTGATGAGTTGCCATTTGAAAATAATTTATTACTTGCTCTTTTTATATTACCAAACCTAATAGGTATTGTTACAGATAATGATGGGGATTTATTAAAAGCACCTTTTATTAATTGCGATGCAAAAGAATTCTATCCATTGTTGAAATTGGATTACGATGAATTCGGAGATGCAATTTTTGAAACAATTTTAACTGTTTCTTCAAATGAAGAAAAGCTTGCAACAAAAATAATTAATCAATATTTTGCCTTAAAAAAAACTTGAAATTTATTATGCCAAAAGCACATTTGATAACCCCCTATTACCAGCCCCACTAATGGGGCTTTTTTAAAAAAACATTATGGAACTAATTAAAAGTAAATATCAGCTTCAAAAATCTCCGAAAATAAAGGGTGATTGTCCTAATTGCAAAGGGAAAAAGTGTTTTACATATTATGAAAATCTTCCGTTGCAATTCGGGATTTGCGACCATATAAATAGTTGCCAACATCATGAAGTTCCAACCAAACAGAAGCTTGAGGCAATTGCGTATAATGAAAACACCGTGGTTGATATAAAACAAAAAGAAATCATAACAACAGTTTACCCGGCAATTCCATTTTGTAAAGCAACTATTGGAAATCAATCTTCAAATTTTCATAAGTTCTGTATCGAAATATTGAAACTTACACCGGAACATTTAAAACTCTGGAATTGCGGAACAATCGAAGATAAAACCGCTTTTGTATATCAAAATTTGAGTAAACAATTTGTAAATATTCAACATGTCGAATATGCTGAAAATGGAAAACGTAACCACGATAAAAAACCATATTCGCTAATTGCTAAAAATGGAACTAGATACGGGCTTTGTTTGTTCGGAGAACATTTGCTTACTGATAAGATAATCTGTTTGGTAGAGAGCGAAAAAACGGCGATTATAGCAAGTTTTTATTACCCTCAATTTGATTGGATTGCAACTGGTGGAGCAAATAAATTAACTGGTGAAAAAATAGGCGTTTTGTTTGGACGTAAAATTTATTATCTGAATGATGCGGATATAGCAGGGCGGAATAGTTCATCTCTAAAAAAATTGCAAGATTACAAGCAAGATTATATCATTGTTGATATGTTCCCTGAGCGTACTAATGGAGATGATTTAGCTGATGAGATAATTAAGGGATTGCGCCCGGAAATAAAACCCTGTGAAAAAGCTGAAGTACAGTTAAAATCAACTGAAAATAAATCTTTAGCTGAAGTACAATCAAAACCAACTATTGAACCTTTTTATAAATTCAAATGGGGCACTAATGATGATGGAGATAAATATATTAAGGATGTTATTATTAACTACACCACATGGATAGAACTGCTGTATTTGTTTGGCTTTAGAAGGTTTGATATAAATAAAAACTTCATATTCGTTAAGATTGATAAGAGAATAATTGCAGAGGTAACAATTACACAGATTCAAGATTATTTTATTAAGTACCTCAAAGAATTACCTTTAACAGGTGAACTTGATGAAAATAAAAGAATGCTTATAGTTGATAAATTCTATAAAAACCCTTCATTCTATTTTTGCCAAAATAGACTTTCATTGCTTGTGCCAAATGAGAAAATTGGTTTTAATTCCGACACAAAAAATGAAAGCTTCACATACTTTAAAAATGGTTTTGTAAGAGCAACAAAAGATGGTTGGAATCTAAGGGATTATAACGAATTAAATGGATATATTTGGAAAGAACAAATTTTAGAAAAAGAATTTAAATTTATTGATTACAAAAGCAGTTTGGAAGCTCATCCAATTTTTGCAAAATTCATGTTTAACATTAGTGGTAAGGATGAAGACCGTTTTAGGGCGCTTTGTTCTATTACTGGATATAATTTGCACAGTTATTACGAAACAATATTAAAGGCAACCATTCTCACGGACAGCACGATTAGTGTAGATGCAGAAGGAAGAACAGGAAAATCGCTTTATGCCAAAGCATTAGGCCAGATAATAAGGTTCGTTGATATTGCAGGTAAAGATTTTATACACGACGAGAAATACAATTATTCAGCTTGTAGCTTGGAC
>CAISYK010000360.1 GCA_903889605.1 uncultured Bacteroidota bacterium | reverse complement strand
GTCAAAAAAAAAAATAACCGCAAAGACGCAGAGGCGCTAGGAAAATCTTTGCGTCTCTGCGTCTTTGCGGTAAAATTTTTAGTGTCTGTATTTGTCCTGCAATCATGTTCTTCTGGTAAAGATTCTAAACAAAAGCCGGTATCTCAAACAAGTGATTCAGTTCCAAAGGATGAAATTTTTCTGAAAGGACAAATTATTGACAAAGTAGTTTGCAAAAATGATGCTTCGCAAAGTTATGCTTTGTATTTACCGGATAATTATTCTAAAGAACAAAAATATCCTATTATCTATGCTTTTGATCCGCACTCAGCAGGGAAATTACCCATATCCCTTTATAAAGAACTGGCGCAAAAATATGGTTACATTATTGTGGGTTCCAACAATTCGAAAAACGGAACTTCATGGGAAGAATCACAAACCATTGCCGGAAAATTATTTGCTGATGCAGGAAATAGATTATCAATAAATACGAATCGTGTTTATGTACTTGGTTTTTCAGGAGGAGCGCGAATTGCAAATGCGCTGACAATTTCCAATGGTTCTATTGCTGGTGTTATTTGCTGCGGAGCCTCTGCACCAGCTGCAAGTATTACGTCACCCCGGAACAATTATTCTTTTATTGGAATAGCAGGCAATGAAGATTTTAATTATGTTGAAATGAGAAAATACGATATGACGGATTTAGCCGGGCGTAATGTTAAACACGCATTATTAACTTTTGACGGCAAACATGAATGGCCTGCTAAAGAGGTTATGGATGAAGCCTTTTGGTGGTTAGAATTAAACGAGATGCGGAAAAACATTTCTTCTAAAAATGATTCACTTGTTGCTGCTCATATAAAGCCTTCATTAAAACAAATAGAAATATATCAGCAGAAAAAACAAGTATTCGACGCATATAAGTTATGCCTTAAAACTATTAATTTTTATGATGGTTTAACAGATTTATCCTCATGCTATGCAATATATAAGTCAGCAAAGACCAGCCCGGAAATTGACAAACAATTAAAACTTGAAGAAGGGCGATGGAGTGAGGAAGAAAAACTAAAACAGGAATATGTGCAGGCATTACAGACACAAAATATTAATTGGTGGAATAAAAGTATTGCAGAATTAAATCAAAAAATTAAAACAGGAAAAGATAAAAATAAAGTCCTTATAAATAAACGAATACTTGGCTTCCTAAGTCTTGCCGCATATATGCAGACAAGCGGAGCATTAAAACAAAATGCACTTCCGGCTGCGGACTTTTTCGGTAAAATTTATTTATTAGTTGACCACGAAAATAACGAAGCACATTATTTGATGGCTTGTATTACGGCTAAAAATGGGAATTCAATTGAGGCGGCTAAATATCTAAACTCTGCAGTTAAAAATGGATTTAAGGATATTGATAGGATGCAGAGCGATAGTGCATTCAGCGGGGTAAAAAACAGCAAAGAGTGGGAAGAAATAATTAAAAATATAAAATGAAAAATTACGCATTTATGATTTCGGATTGAGTTGTGTTTAACACTAAATCGGCAATGTAAAATCCCCAATTATTATTAGTCCCACCCGGAAGCAAGTACATCGCACAAATGCATCATTTTCATTTTTTTGTTCTGTTTTTTTGCATAACCTTCAATATGCATAAGGCAGGAAGAGTCAGTAGATATAAGGTATTCCGCACCTGTCTCCACAGCATTTTCTAATTTTTGCTCACCCAGACCAACTGCAATCGGTTCAAATTTTACGGAAAAGCTTCCTCCAAAACCACAGCATACATCTGAATCTTTCATTTCACGCAATTCCAATCCCCGCACTTTTTCCAGCAGTATTCTTGGCTCCTGTTTTATCCCATATTCGCGCAATGCAGCACATGAATCATGATATGTTGCAACCCCATTAAGAGTAGCGCCGATATCGGTAATTTTCAAAACATTCACCATAAAATCAGAAAACTCAAAAATGTTTTTCTGAATCTGTTTATATTCATTGTGCAAAACTGAATTATGGAACATGTCGGGATAATAATTTTTTATCATTCCAACACAAGAAGCTGATGGGCAAACTATATAACGATCATTCTGAAATTCACGGATAAATTTCTCTCCTACTTCTTTACATTCCGCCCAATAGCCCACATTAAAAGCAGGCTGACCGCAGCATGTTTGTTCTGGATTGTAATTTACACCGCAGCCTACTTTTTCTAAAATCTTAACCATGTTCAATCCTGTTTCAGGATAGATTTGATCAATAAAACAGGGAATAAATATATCTACAATCATATTTTTTTAAGAATAACGAATCTATATGAATTTACTAATTAAATTTTTTCATCAATTTATGAATAGAATCTGCACAAATATACGGGTTACAAATAATGAATCTTAATAAATTAGATGACAAATAATATTTACGATTCAAAAAATAACAAATGAACTAACTAGTAATCAACTAATGACTAATATTTAACTCACATTTTTTGTTTTTGGGATAGTAAGCAAAATTAAAAACCCAATAATAAAAAAGGAAACTAATGCGAAAATAGAATTCCTCATACTTCCGGTTACGCCTTCAATTAAACCGAAAGACAGCATCCCTATAACAATGCCTATTTTTTCGCACACATCATAAAAGCTGAAATAGGATGCGTTATCTTCTGTTTCTGGTAAAAGTTTGGAATATGTCGAACGCGACAATGATTGGATACCGCCCATAACCAAGCCTACAAAACATGCTGCAACATAAAATGAATAGGAGCTGTAGACGAATTTATAAACTGAAATACATACTGCAATCCAAATAATTAAGCTGAGACCCAATGTTTTTATATTTCCGATTTTGCGGGAGACAAATGAAAACAAATAAGCACCTGCAATGCCGAGAAATTGTATTAACAATATACTAGTAATTAACGCAGAATCCTGTATAGGGACTTCTTTAATAGATTTAATAATTACCCCATTTATAGTTTCGCTTACTTCCACAATATCTACAATTTCTTTTTTTGCGAACATTACAGCAATTAACATCACTGTTTGAACCCCCATGCTGTATACAAAGAATGACATAAGGAAACGTTTTAATTGTTTAATATGTTTAAGTTCATTCCATACTTTGAGCAATTCTCTAAATCCTTTGGTAATAATATTCCCATCAGACAAATGTTTCCTTGCAATATTCGGCAGACTTGCAAAAGTTATTTGCGCAAAACCTGCCCACCACATTGCAACAGTGATGAAAGAATATCTTGGATCCATGTTAAATTTTTTTATCAGAATCAAATTAATGATCAAAAGAATCGCTCCTCCGATGTAGCCTCTTGCATAGCCATTTGCACTCACTTTATCATGGTCTGCAGGTTCTGCAATTTCTGGTAAGTATGCATTGTAAAAAACAATACTGCCCCAATAGCCAACACTGGCAAATAAGACAGACAGGAGGCCTAAAAATAAATTGTCTTTACTAAAAAAAAATAATGTTGCGCAGGATATCGAACCCAAATAACAAAAGAACTGCATAAAGCGCTTTTTGCTTCCGCTGTAGTCGGCGATGCCTGATAATACCGGCGAAGATAAGGAGACAATTATAAATGATAAGGCAACAACGTAATCATACAATTCAGTGTTTTTAAAATGCCGGCCGAATAAAGTTACCATATCGCTGATTATCTTTCCATCAGCATCCTTTGTGCCGGTAACATTCACATAAAATATTGGAAAAATAGCCGCAGTTATTACCAAAGGGTAAGACGAATTAGCCCAATCATAAAACGTCCATGCATTAATTAATTTCTTGTCTCCTTTTTTTAATTCCGCCATAGGTCATTTTTGTTAAAGCCCATCCAACTATCCGTAAAGGACCCCTTTTGACGAGCCGTATTTTAATTATCGACTGCATTTATTTATAATATTTAATTGCATCAAAAGTATTATCCTGTTTATTGTATTCCGGGATTATTATTCATTACTGTAAAATAACCATAAACTCCACCCGGCTGTTTTTATCTTTATTTATATTTTTAACAGGATCATTTGGTGTCGCCGGCTGAGATGATCCAAAACCTTTGTAAGTCATAGGGTTTATAACACTTTGCGCTAATAAGTAGTCATATACAGCTTTTGCTTTTGCTTTGGACAATTTCTTGTTTAAAGACTCTTTCCCTTCAAAGTCCGAATATACGTTAATTTGTATTTCCATAAACGGATGATTGTTTAAGGCAAGAACTAATTCATCTAATATTTTGTACGAAGATTTTAAAAGTGCCGTACCTTCATTTTCAAATTTCAAATCATTTATTTCAATAATTTGCCCGCTTGAAAAAGAATCAGGGAATGAGAAAGCGGCTTTGGTTATAATTTTTTTGCTCAGTGCGGTTGAATCTGCTTCAGTTTTTATTTTTTTGATAGATATATCATCAATATAGTAATATGCTTCCCGCAGTTCAAAAAGATCCCATTTCTTTAAACGAACAAAATCATCCTTCATTTTGGGCTGAAAATTTCCTACAATAATAAATTTTTCATTTCCATGCGATAAGTATTCACCATGAATAGGAATCCAGCCTGCAGCTGCTGGGATCCCTTTTGTATAAGCGGAATCTAATAATCCTTCTTCATCAAAAGTCATCCCAATTTCGAAGGGCCTGTCCGAAAAATATACCCCGAGTTGTTTTATTGTAACAGTGCTGCACCCAACCAATCTTATATACATTTTAAAACTGTATGTTTTTCCTTTTTTTAAAGGCTCAGTTAACTGCACAAATAAATATTCTTTGTATTTTGCCTGGAAACGCAATCCTACAAAGCAAGTTCCTGTATGCGCCCCTTTATATTTGGAAGTATCCGTTTTCTCTGGCGCCATATAATAATCTACAGTGCCGTCACCTTGCCATGGAATCGCATTTTTTATGATATTAGATTTGTTTTTATGTTTCTCAAAACTTGGATTAGGCACTAAATTTTGTTCTTTTTCTTGAGCAAATGACACAGTATACAAAGGCAAAACTGCAAAAAGCAAAATAGCTTTTTGAAAAAAGGCTTTTGAACTTACTAATGGGAATTTCATTTTACTATTCACTACTAATTACGATACAACTTGATAAAAACAAACTGCAAATAAATTGTTTGGGCAGTTCGCAAATTTTTCTTCTAAAAACGCATTAGTAAAAATATTGTAAGTTTAACATCTAAAAAACAATTTCTCATGCAGCAATATTTGCAGACACCGTCAAATGTAATTTACTCATTTTAAAACAGTTGACGTTTGGTCTGCAATTATAAAAAATGGTATCCTTTTGTATTATTTCAAAAATAATTCTGCTTTATTAATTTGAACCTGCATTCCCTAATGTTATTGTATCTCCGGCAATAATTAACTGGATAATACTTGCGTAAATTCAACTTATAAATGCAACCCTTGGCAGGGAAAATAATTTTTTTTCAAGTGAGAGATGGAGATTCCATCCCTTCACCTGATTGGGAAATT
>CAISYK010000359.1 GCA_903889605.1 uncultured Bacteroidota bacterium | reverse complement strand
CCCATATTATAAATTCCACTTTTCCCGCTTCCATTATTTGGGTAATCTTCAAAATACTTTAACCTGCTTAAGTGAGCCTGATAAGCAACATCGGTAATATTATTTCCTAAAATATTAATACTTACAATAGTGTTACCTGCTTTGTTAATAATATCACCACCAATACCTGCATTAAACAATGTATAGCTTGGTGTGGCTGTTTCGGTGTTAAATGCGAGGTAGGCGTGATCTTGTTTCGCATACCATTCCATTTCCACTTTTGCATACATAGATGAAAAATGTTTGAATTTTTTCTTGATGTCTGCACGTAATTCCGAATGGGTATGCATTGGTGGAATGAATGGCAAATACTTTGCACTATCGGTTATTGGTATTCCTTTTACTCCTTTATTCAACGCATACAAAATTGAAATAGAATTCTCAAAATGCAACCAATCTAATGGGTGTGGGTGAATATCTATACTTGCTTCACCACCATAGATTTGTGCTTGTGCAGCCTGAAATTGGAAAGTTTGATTACCGGGAATAATTACCGAATCCTGTCCATTTTTATTCAATACCTTTTCGTTATAGATATAATTTGAAATGGTATTATTAAAAACATCCATCTCGCATGTTACATGCTTTGATGAGTAAAATATTCCGATGTCTTCCTGTAAGCTTAATTCAGATTTAAAATTCGGATTTCCGATCTGATAAATATTAGTTCCGGGATGAACACCGTTTGCAGAAATTTCAGCAATATTCGGTGCTCTATATCCACGAGCAACATTGGCTTTTAGGAAAAAATTATTTGATAAGCTGTATGTAGCACCTATGCTTCCCGAAAAACCTGAAAATGAATGTTTGTAATTAGTAAACGTGCGACTTGCACCAAGAGTATCGGTTGCTTGCATATCAAATCCTGTTTGGGGATTTGTTTTGGTGTACATTCCATCATTTTTAAATGAACGATTATCATAACGCACACCCGCACTTATATCTAATTTACTAAACGATTTTTTTACAAATACAAAAGGGCCAACATCAAAAAGACTATAATTTGGTATAATAAATTCTGTTCCTTTATTTGTATTGTTTTGATACATCCCATTGATACCGATAGTTGCATCCCAACCGTTTTTCTCAGGCAGATAATATTTAACATCGTAGGTGTAAGATTTCAGAACAAGGTACAAACCTGCAACATCCGCCATTTCAGGATGACTGAATTCTCTGCGAATACTTTCCTGATAACCTAAATTCAAACCTAACTTGCCATTTCCGATTATAAAATTGCTTGTAGAAATTAATCTGTAATGCTGAACATGTTGATGCAATGTTGGAATTTTATAAGAATTCAATTCAGAGTTCGATACAAGTGGTCTTACAGTATCCGCTTCTGTAATTTGCTTTGTAAATTTTTGGGTTAATGAATCACGGCTTCCATCCGGTATGCTTTGCAGATCATCAAAAGCAGAAAATTTCAGATGGGAATATCCCCATTGTTTGTTTAAACCAAGATAAGCATTGAAATCTCTTTCTTTAAAGGATGTACCATATACACGACCATCGTATTTATTTTGATAATTGGTAGCTTCCTTATCCGACACTCTACCTCCCCAAACAAGCCCATTATTATTTCCTGCTAATCCAAGTGATGTCCCGATCAATCCATTATTGGTTTGATAATTTGAAACAAAATTCCCTTTTATCATTCCAACAGGTAAAGGTTGTGAAGGAATTAAGTTGACAACTCCTGCCAACGCATCTGAACCATAAATTAAGCTTGCCGGCCCTTTAACCACTTCTATTCTATCAATAGCAAACTCATCCACTTCTATTCCATGTTCATCACCCCATTGCTG
>CAISYK010000358.1 GCA_903889605.1 uncultured Bacteroidota bacterium | reverse complement strand
TGATGGCGGAAGAGTTGGAGGGTAGAAACTCTACCCTCCGACCACCGCTACCTGTTGCGAATGATTATCGAACTTACAAACTCAATTTGTGGCCTCTTCCAGATAGTATTGAGTTCATTTTTATTGATGCACTAAGTTTTCTTGTTTCTGTTGTCTTTTTCATGTTTACCTCCGTTTTTATATTATTTGTATACGTTGAAGAAGTAGCAATTTTTAAGTCAAGGTTACAATTCATGCTTAATATCAGTTTGATACCGATAATCATTTTTACCGCAATATTTTAAAGAACAGAATTTTTAAATTAATGAATACGAATATACAAAAAATAAATTTAAAAATCAAGTGAAAACACCCATTACCTATTACGGAGGAAAACAAACCTTATTAAAATATCTTCTTCCTTTAATTCCACAGCACCGCTTATACTGCGAACCGTTCTTCGGCGGAGGTGCTGTTTTTTTTGCCAAACCTAAATCAGAGGTAGAAGTAATCAATGACATCAATGGAGAGATCGTTAACTTTTTTAAAGTTCTGAAAACACAATTTCCTGAACTGCAAAAAGAAATCAAAGCCACATTGCACAGCAGAGAACTTTACAAAAAAGCAATGGTGGTATATGAACATCCGGATTTATTTTCAGACGTAAAACGAGCATGGGCTTTGTGGGTACTTACCAATCAAGGTTTTGCCGGAATGATTGGCTCATGGGGATTCGGAAAGGATGATTCAAAGGAGGCTGCGCTCGCCAATAAAAGAGATGCATTTACAAAAGATTATGAAGAAAGGCTTACCAAGGTACAAGTTGAAAATAATAATGCTATTAAAGTAATACAGCGATGCGATGACAAGGAAACATTTATCTATGCCGACCCTCCGTATATTGGTTCGGATCAGGGGCATTATAAGGGCTATTCGGAAAACGATTATAGAGAATTACTCGATGCGCTTACCAGAATAAAAGGAAAATTCTTATTGAGTTCTTATCCTTCAAAAATCCTTACCGCTTACATCAACAAATACAAATGGAAAGTGCAGAAGGTTACGAAAAGTGTTGCGGTAACAAAACATACCGATAAAATAAAAACGGAAATGATTGTAATGAATTACGATCCGGCAAAAACAAAAGCCTTTAAACACAGCCTGAATACGAAAGATAAAAAGACACTTCAAAATTTAACAAAACAATTGACCCGCTTAAATTTTAAATCAAAATGAGACTAACAAATAAAAATTATTTTAAAGCCATAAGTGAGATTGATTTGGAAAGACTGCCGGACGTGCTTAAAAAATCTCATTTGATGATTGAAGAATAAACGAATCATGGAAAGGACTGGAGTATATATGACAATGATGCCGAAGTAAAACAAATGTTTGATTTGACCTTCGAAAAACTGGAAGAGTACATTGATAAAAAAGAAAATTTATCGGGCGCAGATAATAGCAATACAAAAGAAATAGTGAAACAAGAATCAACGTTGGCGGAAAAATTTGTTAGACGATTTTTATTACTAAATGGCAAAACACATCAGAAAAAAGAAATTGAGGGATTTCTAAATGATGTGCAAACTGCTATCAAGAAAAAAGAAATCACGAAGGACTCAGTCTTATCAAAAGTTGTTCTATTGATTCAAAGTAAACTTTTGTCAACAGTAAATAATATGGGCAGAAGCGTCAAGGTTGAATTGGCCGCTAATACAAAGAGTGCGGTGCAATCAGCTTTAAACAAGTTGAAGAAAAAAATTAAGCCGCACAGACCGGAGAAGAACATCCTAAGCGGAATTGAAGAAGCGCAGGAAGTTAAGCCGAAACAAAATTTGATGAACAGCATTGATTTCGCAAACCTTCATTTTAATTCAATCGGCTTCACCGGCAAATGGTTAAATCTAATTGGTGATCCAAGTCCAGGATTTACAGCAATGGTTTTTGGAAAACCTAAAATGGGAAAGTCTTATTTATGCGTTGATTTAGCGGGATACTTGGCTCGCAATCACGGAACAGTACTTTACGTTGCTAATGAAGAGAAGTTAGATGCCACACTTCAAATGAAACTCAATGACAAAGATGTGAAGCATGAAAATTTATTTGTGAGCGATTACTTGCCGGAAGATTTAAGTAAATATCAATTCATCATTTTAGACAGCGTAAATAAACTGGAACTAAGTCCTAAAGATTTAGAAAATCTTAAAAAGAATAATCCCGGCAAATCATTCATCTTTATTTTTCAAACAACGAAAGATGGAAAATTCAAAGGTGCGAATTCATATCAGCACGATGTGGATGTGGTTATTGAAGTTCCTGAAAGAGGAAGAGCAACACAGTTCGGCAGATTTAACCAAGGCGGTGAGATAAATATTTTTGATGAACCGCATGAATTATCAGGCGTAAAGAAATCAATAAAAAAAATTGAAATTGAAACAGAACTTAGTCTGCCACTTGAGGAGTTGGCGATTGATTTTCTGAATAAAAAAGAGCCCAAAGAAAAAATTATTGAAATTCTCGACCATAAACCTGAAAGCATTTATGTTAAATTAATCAAGATGCTTGCTGTTAATGTGAAAGCAGAAGATGCTGAAGTGGAAATAAAGAAAATTGAGTTTACACAAATGGACAGCAGTAATCTCAATCATGGAGCAGCATATTTCATGGTTAAATTAGAAGGCACAAAAAGCGAACTGGAGAAGATTGCAGGTGAAGATCTCATGTTTAATTACGATTGGGAGGATGGAGTTGATGGCGTTAAAAAGAACAAAAAGAACTTGGAAGTGTCAAAAAAAGTATCGAATGTAGCTTCCATGAAAAAGAAAGCAAGTACACTCAAAGACTGGTCGGAGCCAGCGCATTTAAATTCTTCTGATCGCCGTGATTTAAAATTGGTCAAAAAGTATTACGATGAAGGTAATTTCAAACAAGCTATGAATTACGCTTCAAGATTAGAAACCATCGTTCGGGAAGAAATCCCGCCGCAAGTATGGCAGGAGATCGGGGGCGAATTAACTCCGAAAGGAAAAGAAAAGTTAATGTCAAAGAATTTTGAAAACCGGGCAGACGATATTAATCCGCGGTTTATTTTTAGCACGACAGCAACCGCTCTTCTTGTTGAAGCATTAAGAGGCGACTTCGATTTAAAACTGCTTGTCAGGCAGGAATTAGCTAACAGAGGGCAAAATGCAGAGGGTAATTGGGTTGGCTTTGATAAGGCTGCTGAAATTCATAAGATTAAAAAATAGTGATCAATTGAGAAACTATATTTTTTAGTTTTACCTTTGAAATTATTTTTAATGCTGGTGTTAAAAATCATGCATTTTTAAACGTGACAAGTTGAAAACGGGGAGCATAAATCTGGCAGGAACTTGAAAAATGGCAAAAAAGAAAAATAAGGCAACCGAAAATTTAGTTTCCGAGATTGGTGCAATTATTGGTTCTCTGAAAACGATGGCAGATACTGCCATGAATGGCAGCATCCCCGAAGTTAAGCATATTCTAAAAAATAAAATCAGGAATGACGATCTAATTGAACGCCAGCTGGATAATATGATGAACCTTTCTTTAGCAGGTGCAGATGATACTTATTTCTTCAAGCTTTTAGATTATTATCAAACAATAAATAAAAAAGGAGCAGATTTTTACAGAAAATTCTATAAAGATTTGATCTGATTTGGATTCCAATTTATTGTCTTTTGTACTCCTCAGTAATTTCCATACGACAAGACGGTCGTGAATATTTTTTCTAATCTGCCGGCCTCCAAATTCACATCAACTAAACCTTAGACAATTTTGTATTTGTTATATAATTTTGAAATAATATATTTGTTCGCATTTTATTATTTTAAAAAATGATATCAGAAAAAAAATAAAATATTCGTATGGCGATTTCAGATAAACAGATTCAAGAGATTAAAAATATTCTTGAAAAAGATCATGGAAGGGAATTTACTTGGGAAGAAGCTACCCAAGCCATGAGGGACTTAGAAAACTTAGCGAGTCTTGTTATAGAAATGGCAAATGACGACCGCAGAAGAGAAGAGATGCTTAAAAAACATCCCAACGGTTTGCATTTTGAAGACAGCGGTTGTTGTTGTCAAATCTGCGGTAATCCAGCTTCAAAAGAAAATTCATGGTTTGATAAATATGGCCTAAAATGCATGATTTGCCAAGAAGCAATTAATGCCAAGATTATACCCGGTTCAATTGCAGAATAAAGGGAAAGCTGGTATTCAAAAAATGAGCTTGATAGTTATTTCAATATAAAAGGGGCTGACTTAAATAGATATATTAAGCAATCTATTCTCAAAGATCGTATTATTAGGCGTGAAGATAAAAAAGTGCATTTTCAGGTTTTTCTAATTAAAGACAATAAAGACGTTTTGCCGCCAAAGAAACTTCTTAAATCAAGAACAGTAAAGACGTTATGGAAAGGAGAAGAATATTTCACTCAAGAATATTGGTACGAATTTATTGAGCCTAAACTCGCTAAACAATTGCAGAAATATAAAATTGTGGAATGTCTCAAAGAAACACTTGCAAAGCCGATAAAATCAGGGCGATTTCTTACTAAAGGAATAAAACCTATATTTGGCCCGACTATAAAGAATTAAAATATTAAGAGCCTTTTCCAGTTTCTAAAAGGTGACCATACAAATCCCAAATCCGTGCAAGATCCCTTGTATCTTCAAGGAGTTCGTTCATATTTGGTATCGGAGGGGCTACTTTACAGGACAAGCCCTGATAAACGATTGTTTATCAGGGCTTTTTTGTTCGATATGATTTTTTTCTGACATTCTTAAAATCAAAAACTCTTTATTTTCAAGCACTTACTTGTTCGAGTTCTGCTAGGTTTATGCACATTCATTTGGAAAATGTATTACCAGAAAGCATAAAAGAATTACTTTTATATCTCAAAACAAGGTATCGCAAATTGCGATACCTCTTGAAACTCACTGAGAGTAATGGCAAAGAAACAGGTTGATTTAACCATAATACCTCAAGAGGTATTGATAAGTAAAATTTATTTTTTGAGAAATCAAAAAATAATGATTGATAGAGATTTAGCCGTTTTATACGGAGTTAAACCAATACGATTGCGCGAACAGGTGAAGCGTAATATTTCAAAATTCCCAGCACATTTTATGTTCCAATTAACGGAACAGGAAGTTGAAATAATGGTATCGCAAAATGCGATACCTTCAAAAGGGCGTCTTGGCGGCACACTTCCTTATGCATTTACAGAGCATGGGGTATTAATGTTAGCAAACGTTTTAAAAAGTGAGCGGGCAGTACAGGTAAGTATTAGAATAATAGAATTAT
>CAISYK010000357.1 GCA_903889605.1 uncultured Bacteroidota bacterium | reverse complement strand
GCTGGCTTTCAAATCCATTTTTAAATATAGATGAAATTATTGAACGGCAGTCAGCTGTAAAAGAACTTTCTGAAAAAGAAGAATGGTGTCAGCACTTTGCGGCTAAGGGTTTTGGAAATATTGAAGGTACTGCGGATAAAGATGTTATCAAAGATTGGCTGGAAGAACCTCTTCTTTTTTCCTCGGCTGTTTTTAAAATATTGGGTTTTGTATTACCTATACTTACTGTTGCCGCAGTGATTTTGTACTTTTTAGATACACTGCCTGTGGGTTATTTTATTGTTTTATTTTTAATTCAGTTAATAATCGTTGGTCTTTATACAAAAAAAATTAACCTTATTCATGACCGCTTAAGCCGTAGATTCGACTCAATCAATAAGTACGTTTCACTGATTTCAATGGTTGAATCAGAAAAATTTGAAACTAAAAAATTAAGTGAGTTAAGAGTCGGTTTTACAAATAATTCAGCAATTGAACAGCACATTCAGGAGCAGGCAAGCGTAAGTATCGGTAAGCTTAAAAAAACAGTTGATATGCTGGATGCGCGCATGAACATTGTTGTTGCTATGCTTCTTAACGGAATATTTCTATGGGACATCAATACGATGAAAAGGATAGAAGACTGGAAAACTAATCACAAAGAAGATTTTCTCAGGTGGATAGATAATATTGGTGAATTTGATGCATATATTAGTTTAGCGTTATATGCTGTGAACAATCCTGACTTTTCATTTCCAGAAGTTGTTACCGATACATTTGTGATTGATGCAGAGAATATCGGGCATCCTTTATTGAGCCGAAATATGCTTGTTAAAAATAATTACAGCATCGAAGGACTTCCAAAAGTTGACTTGCTTACAGGAGCAAATATGGCAGGTAAAAGCACTTTTTTAAGGACTATCGGCGTTAATCTAACCCTTGCTATGATTGGTGCTCCTGTGTGTGCATCAAAATTTAGATTTACTCCCATAATGCTGTTTACCAGTTTAAGAACGAATGATTCACTGCAGGAAAATGAATCATTTTTTTACGCTGAGCTTAAACGTTTGCAGCTATTGATACATCATTATGAAAACGGAAAAAAAGTTTTTTTCTTATTGGATGAAATTTTAAAAGGTACAAATTCTAAAGACCAGCATACAGGTTCAGAGGCTCTGATAAAAAAAATTATTAAATTAAATGGTGTTGGAATTGTTGCCACGCATGATGTTGAACTTTCCAAATTAAGCAATCAGTATCCTGATAATGTGAGGAATTTATGTTTTGAAATAACAATTAGTGATGATAAATTAAATTTTGATTATAAAGTAAAAGATGGGGTTTGCCGAACAATGAATGCTTCTTTCCTAATGAAAAAAATGGGGATTATAGACCAGTCTGCTTAATTTTCAAAATCGTATCTGGTACAATTGTAAGATTTGTATATTTATACAACCATTAAATTATTTAGAACTTTATGAAAAAAAATCTATTAGTTTTTGCACTTTTTTATTTCAGTATTTGTGCCGTATATGCTCAAATCCCTAGAAAAAAAGTTGTTTTTGAATGCGGAACAGGTACATGGTGCGGAGCTTGTCCGCCTGCTCAAATTGGACTTCACGATTTAATAAATAATGGAAAAAATGCAGCCGTCATTGATTATCATTACATGGATAGTTATAATATCCCAGATGCATCAGCCAGGATATCATATTACGGTATAAATGCTTACCCAACATCAGTTGTTGACGGAACAAAGCATTTGGATGGAGGCGGCAATAATGTTTACTCAGTTTTACTGCCTAATTATGATACTGCTATTGCAAAGCTTTCGCCGGTTGATATTTTAATTTCGATAGATTATATTTCATCTGCAACCTACACAGCTCATCTTAAAGTCATAAAAAAGCAGGCAATTGTTCCTGCGTTTACGCTTCAAACAGCACTGACTCAATCAAATATCAGTGAAGTTTGGTATGGTCAGCCTACGGTTGAATTTGTGTTAAGAAAGATGTATCCAAGTTCAGCCGGCACAGCTGTCAGCTTTATTTCATCTGATACTTTTTCTTTTGATATTCCTATTGTTATAAATATTGGAACCTG
>CAISYK010000356.1 GCA_903889605.1 uncultured Bacteroidota bacterium | reverse complement strand
GTAAAAGAAGGTGATAAATTAGTAAACAAATTAATTGAAACTACTGTAGGTCGTATTTTATTCAACCAGGTTGTTCCAAAAGAAGTTGGTTTTATAAACGAATTGTTGACTAAGAAATCTTTACGTGATATCATCGGAAACATTGTTAAGGAAACGGGTATGGCGAAGACAGCTAAGTTCCTTGACGAAATGAAAACATTAGGTTTCATGAGTGCCTTCCGCGGATGTTTATCATTTAACTTAGGTGACGTTATGGTTCCTGAGGATAAAGGTAAAATGATCGCAGATGCTAACGCACAAGTTGATGAGGTGGTTGCAAACTACAACATGGGTTTCATTACCAACAACGAGCGTTACAATCAGGTAATCGATATCTGGACTCATACAAACTCACGTATCACAGCTAAAGTATTAAATACTTTAACAAATGACCGCCAAGGATTCAACCCGGTATACATGATGCTTGATTCCGGAGCCCGTGGTTCTAAAGAACAAATCCGTCAGTTAGGCGGTATGCGCGGTTTGATGGCAAAACCTCAAAAAGGTGCAGGCGGCGGTGAAATTATCGAAAATCCTATCCTTTCTAACTTTAAAGAAGGATTATCTATTCTTGAGTACTTTATTTCAACTCACGGTGCCCGTAAAGGTTTGGCTGATACAGCATTAAAAACGGCAGATGCCGGTTACTTAACTCGTCGTTTAGTTGACGTTGCGCAGGATGTAATTATTACAGTTGAAGACTGCGGTACTTTACGTGGATTAGTTGCAACTGCACTTAAGAAAAATGATGAAATTGTAGAATCATTATATGATAGAATTTTAGGAAGAACTACTGTACATAATGTATATAATCCATTAACGGGAGATATCATTGTTGAAGCCGGTGAAGAGCTAACAGAAAATTACGCGAAGCAAATCGCTGAATCTCCAATTGAAGCTGTTGAAATTCGTTCGGTACTAACCTGCGAAAGTAAAAACGGAGTTTGCGGAAAATGTTATGGACGTAATCTTGCAACCGGCCGCATGGTTCAGAGAGGTGAGGCTGTTGGTGTTATCGCTGCTCAGTCAATCGGTGAGCCTGGTACTCAGCTTACACTGCGTACATTCCACGTGGGTGGTATCGCATCTAACGTTGCTGCAGCTTCTAAATTGGAAGCTAAGTATGACGGTATCATTGAGGTTGATGAGTTAAAAACCGTTAAACGTAAAAATCCTGACGGACAAACTGTTGATGTTGTGATCGGTCGTTCAGCTGAGATGCGCATAATTGATGCAAATACCAAAATTGTTCTTACAACAGGTAATATCCCTTACGGTTCACAAGTTTATGTGAAAGCACAAACTAAAGTGAAAAAAGGCGATTTAATCTGCGATTGGGATCAGTACAATGCTGTTATCGTTTCTGAATTTGCTGGTAAAATTGAATTTGATAATGTCGAGGAAGGTATTACTTTCCGTGAAGAATCAGATGAGCAGACTGGCTTTAAAGAAAAAGTTATTGTTGAAAGCCGTGATAAGAGTAAAAATCCTTCTATAAAAATTGTTGTCAATAAAGACGTATTACGTACTTACAGCATTCCTGTGGGGGCACATATTATTGTTAATGACAACACAAAAATTGAAGCGGGGCAGATCCTTGTAAAGATTCCGCGTTCTTCAGGTAAAACGGGAGATATTACAGGTGGTTTACCTCGTGTAACCGAATTGTTTGAAGCACGTAATCCGAGCAATCCAGCTGTGGTTTCTGAGATTGATGGTATTGTGTCATTTGGTAAAATTAAGCGCGGTAACCGTGAGGTGCATGTTGAATCAAGAACAGGTGAAAAGAAAACATACCTTGTTCAGCTTTCAAAACACACATTGGTTCAGGAAAATGATTTTATTAAAGCAGGTGAGCCATTATGCGATGGAGCAATTACCCCTAGTGATATTCTTGCTATCAAAGGACCAACTGCGGTGCAGGAATACTTAGTAAATGAAGTGCAGGAGGTTTATCGTTTACAGGGTGTGAAAATCAATGATAAACATTTTGAAGTAATTGTTCGCCAGATGATGCGTAAAGTTGATATCAGCGAAGCAGGCGACACTATTTTCCTTGAAAAACAATTGGTTAACAAATCAACTTTCATGGAAGAAAATGATAACCTTTATGCAAAAGTTGTTATTATTGATGCTGGTGATTCAACCCTTTTCAAACCAGGTCAGATTGTTAGTGCACGTAAATTGAGGGACGAAAATTCATCATTGAAACGCAGAGACATGAAGATTATTGAAGCACGCGAAGCAATTCCAGCTACTTCAAGTCAGGTATTACAAGGTATCACACGTGCCTCATTACAAACAAACAGCTTTATGAGTGCCGCATCCTTTCAGGAAACAACCAAAGTGCTGAATGAAGCTGCAATAAGCGGAAAAGTTGATGGACTGTTAGGATTGAAAGAAAACGTAATTGTTGGACATTTAATCCCTGCTGGTACCGGCTTAAGAGCATATGACAAAATGATTGTCGGATCTCAGGAAGAATATGACCGTCTAATGGCTTCTAAAAAAGAAGCAATTGAGGCAGAGGCATAAACCCTACGAATAAATAGTTTGTACTAATTTACAAATTACGGAAACGTAAATATTTTGCTGAATAAAAAAGGGACAACAGAAATGTTTGTCCCTTTTTTAATAGAAAAACAAGTAACTTTACATTTCAAAAAAACATAAAAATGGAAGATCAAAACAATAATCAACTGAATATCGAACTAACAGAAGAAATTGCTGAAGGTATTTATTCAAATCTTGCAATTATTACACATTCAAATTCTGAATTTGTAATTGATTTTATTAAAATGATGCCAGGAGTGCCAAAAGCAAAAGTGAAATCACGCATCGTACTTACCCCTCAGCATGCGAAACGTTTGATGAAAGCATTAAAAGATAATATCTCTAAATTTGAGCAGGCTCATGGTGCTATAAAAGATACTGATATGCCGAATGGATTTCCTCTTAATTTTGGAGGGCCTACAGCACAAGCTTAATTGAGGGCTAAGGTTTGGGTCATGAGAAGCTATTGTTTTCTTTTATTCGTCAGTAAATATTATTTGGCGATTGCACAACGAAGAAATATTATCCATAATCATATTTCAAATCTATGATTTGCAAAATATGATTAGCATAAGCATGGTGGAGATACATTTTTCTGTCGTCACTAGTTTTTTGCGGACAAAATAATATTTAATTTCTGCACTAAAACTCTAAAACACCATTTAAATCG
>CAISYK010000355.1 GCA_903889605.1 uncultured Bacteroidota bacterium | reverse complement strand
TCTTCTGAAAAATCGTCATAACGGTATGTCCTGAAAATTTTATTTTTAAAATTTGCCATTTGCCTTGAACTCAGCAATTTGCTGTAAATTAGATCAATAGTGGTGTGTGATGCAGGCCAAGGGTAAAATCCAATAATAAATTCGTAATAATTATGATGTGAGTCTTTGTTAATAGCTGGATTAAAGGGCTGAGGATCATATTTAGCAAATTCATGGTTTGCATCAAAAAAAATCTTTATAGAGTCAATGATAGTGTTTGCTAATGCCATATCTCCGGCAACTATTATTTTTATTTCATGTTTTTGCCTGATATCAAATGTGCATTTATTTGTCTGCAGGTATGCCTGCAGAAAATATTGTGAGTAAATGAAATCAACTTTGCCCGGCATTTCTTTAACAACCCCCCTGATACTTATCGGAACCGGCAGTGATATCCATTTGTTGGTTATAGTATCTTTTACAGGGTTATCAAAGTAAACAATAGGGGTTTCTGTATCATAATTAAATTGTTTTAATAATCTTTCAGTAACAATAATGCTTAGATCTTTTGGTCCCCTAAAGCCATGTTCATCGCCATAAATTCTGTTATCATTTTTCATAATATCCTGAATCATGGGATCTTCGCCATACTCGCCTAACTGCACTGATCTGCCTTGAGCTTGATTAAAAATATTGTCCTTATTGTTTCTAAATCCTAAAGCCTGTTCTTTATAGGTAAGTACCGATTTAATAGAATATTCTTTTTTTATTTCGTCAGAATTAAGGATCTGCAGCATTTTTTTTGTTTGATCGGCTCTGGCCTGCGGGATAGTAATTGTGATCCAGTTTACAAAAGGATCATTGAGTTTTTTATTTAAGTATTCTAAACTTCCATTTGCAAATCCAATTGCTAGCAGGGTTATAGAAAGAATGGCAATTAATGCAATAAGATTTGTAAAGCCGCTTCCGATTAAAGCCCTTCCTTCTTTAACAAGGAAAAGCTGCTTGTATTTTATTTTGTGTTTTACTTTTAAGTCTTCCCCGATTTCATCTGTTACACTACGTATCTTTTTATCTATATTAATATCATACAGTGAACGGATTTCTTCTTTAAAAGAACGAAACTGAACTATATCAAGATTTTCCCATTGCTTTCTCTCAAAAATATTTTTTTCTGCAATTTCTGCATATTTATTATTTTTAGATTTACTCAAACAAACTATCCTTGAAGCATGATTCAGTGCCAGGCTTATATCATGTGAAACGATTATTGCGGTAGTATGCGGCTGAATATTTTCCTTGATAATTTGGATTAGGGCGTTAGCGTTTTTTTCATCTAGATTTCCCGTAGGTTCATCTCCAAATAAAACCGAAAATCCAGAATTAAGAGCTCTCACAAAAGCAACTCTTTGCCTTTGCCCGCCGGATAAGTTGGACGCAAGAGTAGTCTCTGAAATTTGATCTATCGGCATTCCAACTCTATGCATTAATACTTTTGCACCATCCATGGCTTCACTCTGACTTTCATCTTTTTGTATCATGGATGATAAACATATATTCTCATAAGCGGTGAAATTATCCATCAGGTTGGTTTCCTGAAAAATAAAACTCATGAATGCTCTTCTATCTTTTGACAGCTCTTCACTTTTGTCATCCGCCCATAATTTTTTGTAGGAAATAACCTCATCACCTGGAAAAAAAGTAATATCACCAGATACTAATGTGTTATTCATTAATCCCAGCACTTCGAGAAGTGTACTTTTCCCTGAACCAGAAGCGCCCAGAAGAAAAACTACTTCGCCTTTGGGAATATCCAAATTTTCAATATATAAAACAATATTATCATTGCCTTCATTATATGAACAGCGTGCAGATCGTATTTCAAAAATATTTTTTGCCATAAATAAACCCCTTCAATTCCGCAAATTCGGAATTTTTTGGTTTCGAATATTAATAATTTATTTTTACTCTATCTAATATACTCCAATCCCAATTCATTGCCTTTGCAAAGGTCTGCAGGGTTCTATAGAAATAATTCCTGCGGAACCCAATAATAAATGTTTTCGTCCGAATTAAACTGATTGCTTTCTTTACTCCGGTATTCTTCTAATTGAGCGGCACATTCATCTAATAAGCCTTTTATCTGTATGTATTGGGTATATGGGAATTTTTTTTCGTCCGTTACATCATTTAAATTTATCTCAGTAAGAATCGAATTTTGAGAAGGCATTCCGGTAATCATACCCAGTAGATCAGACATGAATAGGCTGTTCATAGCATTTTTTGCTTCCTTTGGCCCAAAATACCCAGCAACTATTTCCTTAAAAGCAGACTTCATATTTGCTCTTGCTTCCTTATCAGAACCTGGTTTTGAAATTTGTTTAATTACACTGATTATTTGCGATAACTCTTCGTACGACAAAAGCACGCTGTAAGTGTATAAATTTTTATTAAGTTTTGAGCACTTTAAGGAAACATAGCCATCAACATATAGCTGAAGATTATCAAATGAAACCTTTTGTAATAAATTAACGTCAACATTCATACTGCTCAAAAAAGAGAGCATCCCCTCATTCATTTCAACTTTTTTACCCTGCCCTTTCAAGTATGATTCCATATTAGAAAGCAGCATTTCTTTTGACTGCACAATTTCTTCAACTGAAGAAAGAATAAGCCCATCTAATATTTTTTCATCAATGGAAATATTCCTATCCGAAAATACCACAACCCCTGGTATGGGGTCTTTTTTGGGGCAGTCAAATTTAAAAGAATTTTGTCCAACGGATTTCATACGTCTTTTAAGGACCTGATTCTTTATTGAATTATCAGGAAATTTTGAATTATACAACCCAGCAACTTTATTACTTGAATTTTCAGCTAATTTAACCATTTGTAAAGTAAAATTGTCGAAGGCCGCACCGCTTGGATTTTTGACCTGGAATGCTAACATTCCAACTTTATATTTGGCCAGGTTATCTGTAACTTCAGCTTCTTTAACTTTTTGATCAGCAGGATCATTGGAACCGCAGCCTATAAGTATTATTAAATTTGATTCAGACTCTCTTCCCTGAAACATTCGTGTTGCTGTATTTATTCCTTGAAAAACCGCTTGATAATCAGTTTTGTCCTTACAGTTTTCCATTGTCACTTCCTTATCAAAAAACTCTCGTATATCGCCGTAGCTGTCAGTTAATGGTCTTTGCTGGATAGAAATATCGCCTTTTGGACATTGTTTTTCAGAATAATCGCGGTAAACCACCAATCCGAGTTTATATTCGTTTCCCTTCCTTTCAGCTTCTCTTAACTCATCATTACTTTCTTCACATTGTTTAATTACAGCAGAAATTGTATTCCCTATCGAATTTTTAAAATCCTTTAATCTTTCCGAGCCGTCAATAACAAAAACAATATTTACATTTCTAAATTTTTTTCTAACATTATTATACTCTGCTTCCACCTGCAGATAATCATCCGATGTAATTACAGCTTGTCCATTTTTACCAAAAATATCTGTAACAATACCGGTTTTAATATTTGTTTGATCTATTTTATTAATCTCATCCATTAGGATAGGCATTCGTTTCCATTCAGGCCTCATGCGTTCTGTTACTTTTTTCTCCCAAATTATATTTTCTTTAGATCCTTTTTCGCAGGTGCTTTTAAAGTTAGTCAGCCCGGTTTTATTAAGGAAAATATAATTAGCGACATTTAATTTATTTCTTTCAGCTATAGCTCCCACTTCATAATTGGGCTCTAAACATAACCGCTGTTTCCATTCTTTTATTATATCGCTTTTTACCCATCCTAAAATATACTGAGGAGTATTTTGTATCTGGTTAGCTCCTCTTAACTCATTTACTTTTCCAACGAGGCAGGCCTCGCCTTCCTTTTTAAAAATATATAAAAAATCAAACAGCCTAAAATCATTCTCGTTTTTATTAGCCATTTTCGGTTCGCTGAATAATACTAATTTTTGATTTGAAAGCTGTGCTGCATTTTTATTGATGTCGCTGAGTGTACTTATAGAATTAATAGCTAAACCTTTAATTGAATATCTCTGCGGAGTAGTTAAGCAGTTTTGCCACAAAAGCATTTTACTTTTGTTCACCCATCCATAATCTACCAATTCCTTATTGATAACCAATTTTTTCTTTTTTTTATCAAAAGCAGCGGGAACGTACTTAAGAATATGGATATACTGCCCATTTTCTTCATGAACATAAAATGCTTCCATAAATTTCATGCTCTTAAATTCGGCAGTATTTCCTCCGGCTTTTGAATACGTTGGATTATTATTTCTGTCAGAAAATACAATCCAAATATTATTAGTTGATTCCTCAACTTTTGGCAGTTCTTCCAATCCATCATTTCCTGTGGGGAAGTTGTAGGCTTTAGGAAAAGATAAAACCTTTTTGCCGATAAAACTTTGGGCAGAACAATAAATAGCTGACGTCAAAATTTGAAAAGTAAAAACTGAAATTAAAATTAATCTGTGTTTCATAGTGCTTTAAAAAGTTAATAGTTTAAAGGTAATATTTTGCTGGCCGTATTCAGTTTTATAAAAATTAAGTGAGGCTCTGATTTCTTCTGGTTTGCTGGTTAATGTGGACAATGGACAATTTAATACCACATCTACTTTTTTGTTAAAAGCGTATGCAATTTCGACTGGAAAAAATTTGAATAATGGGCTGGATTTTCCAGTTATATTACCAGCTGTTTCACCTATAACAAAAAACTCAAAACTTACATTACCGTCAAAGTTCTTTAGTTTTTCATACACCATATCCCTCATTTTTTCAACATCGTAAAATTGATCCGGTGAGGCAGTATTTGTGGTTAAAAGTTTTTCTGTTATTTTATCCAAACTGCTGGAATTATATGTAATTGTATAATTGACTCCATTGCTTATAAAAAGTATAAATTTTTGATCATTTGTTTTTATTTTATTGAAAGTTTTTGATATTTTGTCATATATCAATTCATTTAAAACATCCTCCCTTGTGGGTTTACTGTTATCTATATAAATGATTTTAAAATTT
>CAISYK010000354.1 GCA_903889605.1 uncultured Bacteroidota bacterium | reverse complement strand
TTTTCTGAAAATTGAATTTTTTTCAAGAACCTCAAACCCAGAAAATACACCCGGACAGAAACCAATAAATTATAATAGTAAAACGCTTGCCGAATACTGCACAAATAATAAGAAAGGCTGTATTATTATTACTCCTAAAATGACAGTATCTCATCTCGACCATTGTTTCGCAGATGAATATGGTTTATCCGTGAAGGTATATAGGAATTCCTGGCGTGTATGGCTTGAGGCAACGATAACAGATAGCTGGACACTCGAAGAACAAAACAGACAGGGAGAAGCGCTTAGCGGAAAAGTTATTCAAAATGTTTTTTAATAATATTTGCGTTGTCTTTTGTTTGCCTTTTTTAAAAATAAGCACGTGAGGCAATTGTTAATTCTATGTGTAAAAACAGTATAATGTAAAGGTTAATAAAATAAATTGAGGCTATTCATTATGTGCCCTTATGGCTTTATGACATCAGGAAATATTAAAAAGCTTATTAATTATGACCCCATTAACCCCTCTTTTTGCGGTTGGGATTTACTAAACTATCCGCCGGGAAATTTGCTTTTAAAGTATCCTGCAATGAAATTGCCCACTTAATTAAAAGTTCATTCTGACCTTCATTTAATTTCGCATTCTTATGAATGAGCGTATAAGATGTGAGCGGCATTCCATGTTCTTGCATCTCTTCTTTTATTTTTTCCAATTTGTGAAACTGCCTGGAAATACTGTATGAGCTGAACTCATTAAAATTTAATTCTCTCTTTCCTTCGTCAATATGATGCTGAATCCACCATCCGAAAGGCTGAACTTTTGTATACCATGGGTATACTGTCAGATTGCTGTGGCAGTCGTTACAGGATATTTTTAAAATCTGCCTGATGGTATCGGGAACAGGGAACTTTTTTGATATATCATTTGATAAATCATTAGACAAATTTTGCGGCGAATGCAAAATAGGTGCAATAATCAATAGGCCAAGAATACCAATTCCAAAATATTTTAATTTCTTTTTTTTCATATTAATTATTATTACTGCTGATAGCAGCAAATTCGTATTGTTTAAATAAATTCATTGAGCGGGAAACGGGATTCGAACCCGCGCCCCCCAGCTTGGGAAGCTGATGCTCCACCAACTGAGCTATCCCCGCAATGGAGCTGCCTAACATATCTGAACCATTGACCTGCTCATTACGCATGAGCTATGCTGCTGACTGAGCAATGGCTGCCAGGCTGCAAATATAGTAAAGTTACTGCGGTAATAAAAAAACTGAAAAAATCGCGGCTTAATAATTAAGAGAAATGGCAGATCAAATAAACAGAATTGGACGAATAAACAGCACCTTATCCTCGCCTCTTCGGTCTGTATTTTTTTTTGAAGTTTGATTAAACAAAAGTTAACATGCGGACCTTAATTTAATTCAAATATTTTTTAACAAGATGCGATAAATTTTTAAAATCAATTGGTTTAGTAACAAAATCAATTGCTCCTAAGCCCATTGAACGCTGTATAAAGGCCTTCTTGTCTAATGAAGAAATTAGAATAATTGGAATATTATTGAAATAAAACTTTTTTAATAAGTTGAGTAATTCCAAGCCTGAAATATTGGGCATCATGATGTCGCTCACAATTAAATCAATTTTTTCTTTTTGAATTAAATCCAAAGCCTGAAAACCATCTTCTGCAACTGAAGTTTCATAGCCTTCGCCTTTTAAATAATGCGAGAGAACTTCCAGCATTAATTTACTGTCATCTACGATTAAGATTTTCATGATAGTGTTTTTTAGGATTTGATTAATAAAACACATAATGCAAGTATAATAATTATTATTATGCCTGCTATTTGATATGGCTTCATACCTTTATCATTAGTTTTAATATCCTCGATTACATTCGTAAGGACATTATTTATTTTAACAAAGGCCGATTCGCTTTTTGAAATATAATCGAAAGATCCGTTATCGATGCATTTTACAGCAATATCCAAACTGTCCTGTGCGGATAACATAATCACTTTAATCTTTGGATTTATCTTTTTAATTTGTTTCAAAATAGTTAAACCGTTCCAGGCATAAGAAACTTTTGAATCTAAAAAATAATCCAAAATAACAACATCAGGATTTAACTTGATTTGCTGTAAACAAGCTTCACCGGTCAAAAATGTTTTTAGCTTCACAAACGGCAATTTTCCAGATATTGAATTTTCTAAAGCTTTTAAGTACAGTGCATCATCATCGACAACAAATACTAATACTTCCTTTACGTCTGATTTTGTTTTCGATATTGATTTAGCTTTAGAAAAACCGGTCTCTTTTTCGGGATATTTAAGTGAGGCCTGAAATACTTTTTCGTCTTCTCCTAGAGATTCCGAAACAACTGCTATTGTTTCCATGATAATAGAGTTTTTGAATTATATATGTAATGTTACGCTTGAATAAATCAAAAACTTTTTTTTTTCGTTAAACTAGATTAAAATAAGGTTGAAATTATTCGATTTAAGGATAAAATATTTTTTATGAAAATTGTTTTTTTTCAATTTCGAGTTCTTTTATTGATTCT
>CAISYK010000353.1 GCA_903889605.1 uncultured Bacteroidota bacterium | reverse complement strand
GTTTATTTCATTTTTTTATAACATCTCCATAAGATTCGCTGGGTATTTGAGAAAAGTTTAATTCAAATTTAAATAGCAACTATTGAAAGATTTTCCATTTGTCAAAACATGCATGAGTACATTATTGTTCATAGAACGATCATATATTGAAGACCGGAAGAATCAATCGACGAAAGTCTGGCCTTAACTGAAAATGGTGATTAAATTGAAAGTTGCAAGTACTTTAGTGACCATGTCGGTATTGGTTAATTAATTTTTGTATAAAATGAAGACGTTAAATTTTATAAGAACAATCATTTTGGGATTACTGCTGTTTACAGCAGTAGTTTCCGATGCGCAGCAGCAGAAAATTGAAGCTGCGGTTGATTTCTTGCAGAAAAACGATCTTGAAAACGCTAAAGTGAAAATCAATGAAGCAGTTGCTGATCCTGAAACAAAAAATGAAGCGTCGGCATGGTATTACCGAGGTTTTATTTATAAATCAATTTATAAAAAAAATGAAAAAAGCGACAAACATTCACCTGCACGTGCAGAGGCTTTTAATTCATTTAAAAAATCACTTTCATTAGATACTGACAAACAATTTTTTACTGACAATATTAATAGTATTAAATGGATTGGAGGTTCATATCATAACGATGCCAATGAATTTCTTGATCCTGTTGATTTTAAAACTGCAATAGAGCTTTTTAATTTATCTGAAGAATGCTATAAAATTGTTGACCCATCACCTGCAGCCAGACAAGCATCAGAAATTGCATTTGATTTAGCTTTAGGATCAGTATTCCAAGATGTTTTGAGAAGTGCTTTAAAGGACAGTTTGAGAACCTATAAGTTTATGAACCTTGCTAAAAATGTATATCTTAAAGTTTTAGCAATGGATCCAAAAAATATTTCTGCAAATTATGGTATGGGCAGTTTGTATTATAACCAAGCTGTAAATATTATACAAAGCCTTGATATTGAAACTGATCTTACCCTGATGGATGGTATTGAAGAAAATACAAAAAAATTAGGCAGAGAAGCCGAGCCTTTCATGCAAAAGGCATATACTGATGACCCTAAACGTGTTGAAGCTCTTGAAGGTTTAAACGGAATCTATTATATTTTAAAAGATAATGAAAAATATACTTACTACAAGAAAAAATTAGAAGAGATAAAAAAAACTAAATAGAACAAAACAAATTTGAAAATTTTCTTATTTGAAAATACTTTGTAGCAATTTTAAAATTTCCAAATTATCACACTTTCAAATTTTTAACTGCATTTTATGAAATTGAGGTTTACAATTGGCAAAAGAATAGCACTGGGTTTTGGTGTAATTGTTTTTTTAACAATTGTTTCATTTTTCTTCACAAATTTAACTCTAAGCGGCAGTCGCCAAAAAACAAACGAAGTAACTGAAATTTATAATTCAGTTACCGCTTTAAAAAAGCTTGATAATCAATTAAACCTTTCAAGATTGGGTATTACTCAATGGCTTATTATTGAAAAAGGCCTTGATGAAAAAAAAGCAATGAATCAGCTTGTTACTGAAGAATATCCTTTAACAAAAAAAACTATCACCGAATTATCAAAAAAATGGAATTCGGATGAACAGAAAAATATTGTTGAG
>CAISYK010000352.1 GCA_903889605.1 uncultured Bacteroidota bacterium | reverse complement strand
ACGCAACAATTCCCAAAACAAAAAATACTACCAACGATTTTAAGTTGCCTCCGCCGATACGAATTAATGTTTTACTACCGCAACCTGAAGCTAGAACCATTCCGAATCCAAAGCAAAAGCTTCCAACTGGGATTGATAGATATAAAAGTCGAGTGCCGGTATAAAGAGTCTTTGTTGTATCAATTAAGCCAAAAATTGACATCAACATTACACCAAGAATTGCAACGCCAATTGCTAATGACCACTGCTTAAGTCTTGACCAATCAGACATAATAAACAAATCTGCTATGGCACCCATTGTACAAAAACTAGTTTTTTGCATTACAAACCCAAGCGCAAAGGTTACCGTAAAGCTTGCCCATAAAGCTTGATAACTTAAGGAATGAATATCCAATGAAATCATAAAAAACTTAGAATTTAATAATCTTCGATTTTACTTCTATCAGAAATAAAAAGCACCAAGTTAGGGTTTTATGTATGCGAAACGGTCTTCAAACTGTAAATTCGCAATTCTCACAACTCCGGAAGGAATGAAATCGGCATCAAGAATAAATTGCTCTTTTTTTAAACCTCTATTATTAAGTGTAATTTCGCAAACCTCAAAAAGAACCCCACGTGATTTTAATGCAGCAACCAATGGTGAATATTCAATATTATTTTTTTGATCTCTAGAGCCTTCCATCAATAGGTCAACGCCTAAAGCATGGGTGACCACAATAATTTTGGTTTGCGGGGAAGTGTCTAGGTGATTTCGAATGTTTCTTAACCCTTTAAGACCTTGTGCCTGAGCATCATCAATATGATAGACCACTTCAGTTTGAGCGTTTACTAATTGAGGAAATAAGAATGGTGTAATAAATACAACAGCAAAATAGATAAACCAAGCACTAAGATTGCGATTTTTGCAAAGTGAAAAATTCATATATTCCTTAAGTGGGTATTAACAACCATAGAAATTAAATTGAGGCAATCCCAGGATTACCATTAACGCCCTTGATAACCGGTTCATTTAGTTTTTTTGCTTTAATAATTTTTTCGTTTTTTAAATATCTCGCCATTAAATCCCAAATTGGTTCCCCATCAGAATTTTGACTTTCTTCACTAACTGAAGCCCATCCAGCAACTCGATACTTTTTATCTGCATCAATTAATTTTCCATTTAGACGCATATCTGAAATCCTCCCCCCCATTTTGGCCGATGGTTCAATTGAATATTCCAATCCACCAACTCTTACCATGTCTCCTCCCTGTTGGTAATATGGATCGGGATTGAACAAATTATCAGCAACATCTTCCAATATGGTTTTTATATTTTCACCGCTTAATAAAGTTACATTCGTAGCCGGATAAGTTATAGCCGTTTGATCTAGAAGAGATTCCATAGTGATGGTTTGCCCCGGCAGCAAACTCGTTCCCCAACGAAATCCAGGAGAGAAAGAGATCTCAGCATTTTTCTCGTGCATCAAACCATCTAACATTAACTGATCGAAGCTCCCATTAAAATTGCCCCTTCTATAAAGCAGTGCATCCGTAATTGCTAATTTTTCCTCAAGCTGCAGCAGATAAGGCTTT
>CAISYK010000351.1 GCA_903889605.1 uncultured Bacteroidota bacterium | reverse complement strand
CTGCTGTGGCAATAACTGCTTCAGCAGACGTTTCTTGTTTTGGAATAGCGGACGGAACAGCAGCCGCAGTCATTACTGGCGGAGTGTCACCTTATAGTAAATATTGGACACCCGGCGGTCAGACTGTTCAGAATCCTGTAAATTTAAGTGCCGGGGTAAATACATTGACTGTAACTGACAATGCAGGATGTGTAGGGTCTGCATCAATTACAATTGGTACACCTCCTGAAATTGTTTCTGCAGTTACCGGAATACATAACATAAGCTGTTATGGAGTCTGTGACGGTACAGCCAGTATATTATACGGCGGAGGTATAGCGCCCTTATCAATAATATGGAATGATCCTGGAACTCAGACAAGCTCTCCTGCAACCGGTTTATGCGCGGGCATATACAAAGTAACAATTACAGATGCGAGCGGGTGCGTGAGAATAGATTCTTCAGCCGTCATCACTCAGCCGAATGCACTTGTAATTCAAAGCAGTGCAGTTTATGATATTACTTGTTTTGGAGATAATAATGGGGTTATTTCTGCTGCAGTATCCGGCGGTACACCATATTACACTTTTAACTGGACACCAAATGTTAGTGCCGGAGCTACAGCAGCCAATCTGGTCTCGGGTTCTTATACTCTTAATGTAACTGATTTAAAGAGCTGTTCTGTAATGCTGACAAAGAATATATCAGAGCCTGCGGTATTATCAGCTTTAAGCAGTGTTAATCCATCTTCCTGCAATTTTAATAACGGCAGTGCATCTGCAGTTCCAGCTGGCGGAACAATTCCTTATACTTATCAGTGGAACGATATCAGTTTACAAACTACGGCATCTGCCCAAAACTTATCTGCCGGAAGTTATGTTTGTACAATAACTGATACTAATGGATGCAGTATAACTGTTGCTGCAGTGGTTTTCGCTCTTCCTGGACCAATGATAGACAGCATAACAGCAACTCCTGTTTTGTGTAATGGCGGTAATACTGGAACAGGAATGGTATTCACAACTGCTGGAATGGGCGCCCTCCCATTAAACTATTTATGGACGCCATCAGCTGTTACAAATGATACCGCTAATGGTTTGCATCAGGGGGTGAATAATGTTTTAATAACAGATGCGAATGGATGTATAACAAACGGATCTGTTGTGATAACTCAGCCGCCAGTTCTCAATATTGTTGTTAGCCCGATAGATACAGTTTGTTATCTTGATACAGCTCAAATATATGCTCAAGCCGTCGGCGGAACGCCTAATTATGTTTACACTTGGCTTGGTGCTTCCGGCAATGGTTTGTCTGGTTCCGGACCTCATTTGGTTTTCCCTGCATCAAATACTATATATTCAGTAAGTGTTGCGGACGCAAATGGCTGTGCTGCCGGACCTAAGAATATGGAGGTGATTATTCCTTCTCCATTATCAGTATCTACAGCCTCGAATGTTGTAATATGCAATGGCAGCAGTGCAGTTATATCAGCAACTGCATCGGGAGGAAACGGCGGACCATATAATTATTCATGGAGCAATGGTTCAGCTTCTCAATCGCAGACTGTAAGTCCGTCAATAGCTGTTTCGCCGGCCAGTTATATTGTTATAGTTAATGATGGATGCTCACAGCCTTCATCAGATACATCAATAGTAATTGTTTCCGCAAGTCCAACAGGCACTTTCAGCGAATCTGACACTGCCGGATGTGAGCCGTTAACTGTGAATTTTAATGCATCAAGCAATACCCCCGGCGTAACATATACCTGGGATTTTGGCGATTTGACAACTGGCTCCGGCTCATCGGCTTTGCATACTTATGTAAATGATAGTGTTTACAATGTAATCCTGACTATTACATCAGCAGGTGGGTGTACAACTTTGCTGGGTGGAAATATTATTACGGTAAATCCATTACCATCTGCTGATTTTTCAATCAATACTATTTCTTCTTCAAATTTAATTCCTTCATCGGTAGCTTTTACAGATTTATCCTTATTAACTATAACCTCATGGCAATGGAGTTTTGGTGACTCATCATCGAGTTCAAATTCTTCAATAATTCAAAATCCTACTCATATTTTCGAAAATGCAGGGGTTTATAATGTTCAATTAATAATAATAAACCAATTTGGATGTATGGATACGGCATATTCGGAGATTACAATATCGGGGAATATTATTTTCCCAAATGTATTTACTCCAAATAAGAATGGGCCTTCAGGAGGTTCTTATTCTCCGTTTGATTTAACGAATGATGTTTTTTTTCCATACACTTATGGGGTAGTTGATTACAAATTAGAAATTTTTAACCGCTGGGGCGAGCTGATATTTGAGTCGGATGATATTAAAATAGGTTGGGATGGTTATTATAGAGGCAAATTGTGTCAGCAGGACGTTTATGTTTGGAAAGCAAATGTTAAACTAAATAATGGAAAAGAATATAACCTTTGCGGAAATCTTACACTGCTCAGATAAGTTTTGGAAATTCATTTCCACTGTTAAATATTTATACATTCGAGTCCAATCCGAAAAGTGTTTTCGTCGCTGATTTTACAAATGAATTTTTAAGTATCGATTTTAAAAGTATTGAAACATTAAAAATGCAAATGCTCTAAAATAAGCTGCTGCGCTTGATAATTGGTTTGTTATTTCTATTCATTTGATTATATTTGCTGAACCCATTGATAGATATTCAAAACTATTCACAAAAATAAATTTTAAAAATACTTTATGGTGCAGCTATATTCTTTTTGCAGGCATCTTAAAGTCTGAATCTTTTTTTTGATGAGTTCTCAATATGAGATAACACAGGAATAGATGAAAACAAAATTAAGTTCCATTTTCTTTTTTGTTTATTTATTTTCAGCGATTGCCGGAGAGGAAGTCACCCCTGCAAAAAAAATAATATTTGAAGAGAATAAGAATCAATGGCCCAAACAAGTAATGTTTGAGGCAGATTTTGCAGGCGGTAAATTATTTCTTGAAAAAAGCACTTTTACTTATTTGTTTATAGAAAATGTAGATTTTCATGGCATTTATAGAAAAGAAAAAGATTCTGCAATAGTCCATTATCATTCCTTTAAAGTTAATTTCCAGAACAGCAATCCGGATACTGATGTTTCCGGCAGCAATCTTTTTTCTTTTCACAGGAATTATTATCGAGGAAACAATCCCAGCAGTTGGGCTGATGGCGTAAAGCTTTATAGTAAAGTTTCTTACAAAAATCTTTACCCTTCCATTGACATGGATGTATACAGCGCCGAACAAAATCTGAAATACGACCTAATCATTAATCCAGGCGGAGCTCCGGAAAATATAAAATTTGATTATGATGGAACGGATAAGATGCAGATAAAAAACGGAAACCTCTATATTCAAACCAGTGTAGGTACAGTTATTGAACAAAAACCTTATGCATACCAGATTATAGATGGAATTAAAAAAGGAGTTTCATGTTCTTATGAATTAAGAAAACACACACTTAGTTTTTCTATAAATGGGAAATACAATAAAAATTTACCTCTTGTGATTGATCCTACTTTAGTTGCATCTACCTATACCGGCGCCTTTGGTGATAATTGGGGATTTACTGCAACTTACGATGATTCAGGAAACATTTATACGGCTGGGATTGCAGCTTATGCCGGATACCCGACAACTGTTGGAGCCTGGGATAACACCTTTAACGGCGGATCCTGGGCTAATAACTCCTACCCATTTGATATTTCAATAACGAAATATAATACAACAGGCTCAGCAATTTTATTCTCTACATATTATGGAGGCTCAAATAATGAACAGCCGCACAGCCTTTTTGTAAACAGCAGTAATGAGTTGTTTTTAACCGGCAGAACCAACTCTACTAATTTTCCTGTAACTGCTGGTGCTTATGATGTCACTTATAACGGAGGGTTTGATATAATTGTAGGTAAATTTAATTCTTCCGGAGCTTTGCTTGCTTCTACTTTTGTAGGCGGAACAGGAGATGATGGAGTTAACATTTATGCCCAGGAGAATTTATTCGGTTCTCTTAAATTTAATTATGCTGATGATGGAAGAAGTGAGATCATCCTTGATAACAGCAGTAATGTTTATATAGCCGGCTCAACGCGTTCAACTAATTTCCCCACTTCGGCAGGAGCTTTTGATAATACCCTTGGAGGAGCTCAGGATGGCTGTGTATTTAAAATGAACAGCACACTTTCATCTTTAATTTTCTCAACCTACCTTGGCGGAAGCGCAGATGATGCGGCATACGGTTTAAAACTTGAAGGAAATAATAATGTATATGTTACCGGAGGCACTGCAAGCTCAAATTTTCCAACAACTGCAGGCGTTTTTCACCCCACTTTTCAAGGCGGAATGGCGGATGGCTTTATTGCTGCCTTAAATAACACAGGGACTTCTCTGCTTTATTCCACTTATTTAGGAACTTCCGCTTATGATCAGTCATACATGATAGAAACAGATGCTAACAGCGATATATATGTTTATGGCCAAACTAAAGGAGCATATCCGGTAACTCCGGGCGTTTATTCAAATCCAAACAGCGGTCAGTTTATACACAAACTTAATAAACAACTGAACACATCTCTTTTCTCAACTGTTATAGGAACAGGAACACCTAATCCCAATATTTCTCCGACAGCTTTTCTTGTTGACAGTTGCCAGAGTATATACATTGCAGGATGGGGGAGGTGCAATTGGCCGTTTTTTCAGCCGTCTCCATCTACAGTCACGGGTATGCCAATTACAAGTAATGCTTATAAATCTATTACTGATGGATGTGATTTTTATTTTATGGTACTTAAGCCAAATGCTCAATCTTTGCTGTATGGTACTTTCTTTGGGGAAAACAGCCCGGTAGGAGATCATGTTGATGGCGGAACAAGCCGATTTGATAAAAGAGGTTTTATTTATCAGTCTGTATGTGCAAGCTGCGGGGGATCCGACAATTTTCCAACTACCCCAACTGCATGGTCAACAACTAATAACAGCAGCAACTGCAATAATGCTGTTATAAAAATGTCCCTCCGTGTTGATCCTATTGCCAGTGCAGGAATGACAGGGCCTCCAACCGGCTGTGCTCCTTATACAGTGCCGTTTAATATTACAGGCAGTGTGGGTACCAATTTTCTATGGAACTTTGGTGACGGAAGTCCGATGACTACAATATTATCTCCAACCCACACATATCCAAACGTTGGAAATTATATTGTTTCACTTTATGTTTGGGATTCCACAGGGGTCTGCGGTAAAATTGATACTGCAAATGTAATTGTCCACGTAGTTACAACTTCAGCGCTTACAACTTCTCAAACATCTGTTCTTTGTTACGGAGGAAACACAGGAACTGCAACAGTTACTGCAGCTGCAGGTTTGTCGCCTTTTACGTATTTATGGAGTAATACTCAAACAACCATGCTTGCCACTGGTTTAAGTGCCGGCACCTATAATGTGAATGTGACAAATGTTTTTGGATGTCATTCAACAGCTTCTGTAACTATTGTACAGCCTATAGCTTTAACAGCAAATGCTACCTTCACAAATGTCGGCTGTTCAGGAGGCTCAAATGGTACTGCAACAGCCACTGCTTCCGGCGGAACCGGGCCATATACATATTTATGGCTGCCTGGAGGATACACTACATCATCTATTGCAGGATTAAGTATTAATTCTTATACTGTTACTGTTACTGATTCAAAAGGGTGTACTATTGCATCAGTTGCTAATATTACTCAGCCTCCGGCACTATCAATTACTGCAGCCACTGTGCCTGCCAGCTGCGCACAATCTAATGGCAGTGCTTCTGTCACAGGCGCTGGTGGTTTTGCCCCTTATACCTGGACATGGTCAGGAGGACAAACGGGAGCAAATGCAGCAGGTTTAGCTGCCGGAACGTATACCGTTACCATTCATGATCTTAACTTATGCACGTACAGCATACCTATTTCAATTGCAAATGTTTCAGGTCCTGCAGCTGTTATTTCATCAATAAATGTCTTATGTAATGGTGCAAACAATGGAACTGCAACAATTATTACTTCAGGAGGAATATTACCATTTACTTATCTGTGGAGTAATGGACAAACTACTCCAACTGCTTCAAATTTAGGCGTGGGAATTTATTCTGTTATAGCCACAGACAGCCATAATTGTTCAGCAACAGCCAGTGTAACAATTGCCGAACCGATACCTTTGGCTGCTAATGCGATCGCTGTAAATCCTGCTTGCTTTGGATTTCATGACGGCATTGCATTAATAAGTGCTCTTGGCGGTACACCCCCGTATACATATGTATGGGCAATTCCTGGGAATCCAACTAATGATACTGTAACGGGCTTGGGAAGCGGTGTTTACAATGTTACAATAACTGATTTTAAAGGATGCATAAAGATTGCTTCAGTTACTTTAACAGACCCCAATACCTTTTCTGCAGCTATCAGCAATACAAGCGTTTTGTGTTCAGGGGATTGCAATGGTACAGCAACTGTCGCGGCCTCAAATGGTTTCTCTCCTTATACATATTTGTGGAGCGATAATGCACATCAGCAAACAGCATCAGCAACCGGATTATGCGCAGCATTGTATTCTGTTACTGTCACAGATTTTCATGGCTGTCCGGCTAATGCAGCAGCAACAATTGGTTCTCCTTTGCCGCTGACAGCTTCATTTGCATCAATAGGTAACGCCTCTTGTTTTGGTCTTTGTGATGGTTTTGCTCAAATAACTCCAATTGGAGGAACTCCTCCTTATAATTATAACTGGATGCCGGGGGCAAGAACAACGGCAGCAGTTACAGGTTTGTGTGCAGGTACTTTTACATGCACAATTACTGATGCGCATGGATGTAATGCAATTTCAATTGATTCAATAATTCAGCCTGCACAAATAATAGGTGCGGTTACTGTATTTAAAACTCCATGCAATGGTATTTGTGATGGTGAAATAATTGCGAATTATGCAGGAGGGGTTCCTCCTTATAGTTATTTATGGATGCCCGGGCTGCAAACCATAAACCATCCGGCTAATTTATGTGCCGGAAGTAATACTGTTACTATAACAGATGCAAACGGCTGTAATACTGGCGGAGCAATTGTATTAACAGCCCCTCCCGCTCTTACCGTAAACACTTCATCTGTCAGTTCCAACTGCGGACAAGCGAACGGGCAAGCCTGTGCAGTGGCTGCCGGCGGAACACTGCCGTATAATTATTTATGGAACAGTTCTTTGACAGATACCTTAGACTGCGCTGCGGGACTGGTAGCAAATACTTATAATGTTACAGTTACAGATGGAATGGGGTGTGTAGTTATTTCAAATGCAAATATTAATGATATTACCGGTCCGGCTGTGGCAATAACTGCTTCAGCAGACGTTTCTTGTTTTGGAATAGCGGACGGAACAGCAGCCGCAGTCATTACTGGCGGAGTGTCACCTTATAGTAAATATTGGACACCCGGCGGTCAGACTGTTCAGAATCCGTTAATTTTAAGTGCCGGGGTAAATACATTGACTGTAACTGACAATGCAGGATGTGTAGGGTCTGCATCAATTACAATTGGTACACCTCCTGAAATTGTTTCTGCAGTTACAGGTATACACAACGTAAGCTGTTATGGAGTTTGTGATGGCACAGCCGGCATATTATACGGCGGAGGTATAGCGCCGTTATCAATTATATGGAATGATCCTGGAACTCAGACAAGCTCTCCGGCAACCGGTTTATGCGCAGGCACATACAATGTAACTATTACAGATGCGAGCGGGTGCAAAAGAATAGATACTTCAGCTGTAATCACTCAGCCTAATGCACTTGTAATTCAAAGCAGTACGGTTTATGATATTACTTGTTTTGGTGATAATAATGGAGTTATTTCTGCTGCAGTATCCGGCGGCACACCATATTATACTTTTAACTGGACACCAAATGTTAGTGCCGGAGCCACGGCGGCCAATCTGGTATCAGGTTCTTATACTCTAAATGTTTTGGATTTAAAAGGCTGTACGGCAATGCTGACAAAGAATATATCAGAGCCAGCTGTATTGTCTGCATCAAGCAGTGTTAATCCATCTTCCTGCAATTTTAATAACGGCAGTGCATCAGCAGTTCCGTCTGGCGGAACAACTCCTTATAATTATCAGTGGAACGATACCAGTTTGCAAACTACGGCATCTGCCCAAAACTTAACTGCAGGAAGTTATGTTTGTACCATAACTGATACTAATGGATGCAGTATAAGTGCTGCTGCAGTGGTTTCCGCGCTTCCAGGACCAATGATAGACAGCATAACAGCAACTCCTGTTTTGTGTAACGGCGGTAATACTGGAACAGGAATGGTTTTCACAACTGCCGGAATGGGCGCCCTTCCTTTAAACTATTTATGGACACCATCGGCTATTACAAATGATACCGCAAATGGTTTGCAGCAGGGTGTAAACAATGTTTTAATAACAGACGCGAATGGATGTACAACCAACGGAGCTGTTGTGATAACTCAGCCGCCTGTTCTCTATATAATGGTTAGTCCCATAGATACTGTTTGTTATCTGGACACCGCTCAAATATATGCTCAAGCCGTTGGCGGAACGCCTAATTATGTTTACACTTGGCTTGGCGCTTCCGGCACCGGGTTGTTGGGTTCCGGACCTCATTTGGTTTTTCCTGCATCAAATACAATATATTCAGTAAGTGTTGTGGACGCAAATGGCTGTGCTGCCGGACCTAAGAATATGGAAGTGATTATTCCTTCTCCATTATCAGTATCTGCAGCCTCGAATGTTTTAATATGCAATGGCAGCAGTGCAGTTATATCAGCAACTGCATCAGGCGGAAACGGCGGACCATATAATTATTCATGGAGCAATGGTTCAGCTTCTCAATCGCAGACTGTAAGTCCGTCAATAGCTGTTTCGCCGGCCAGTTATATTGTTACAGTTACCGACGGCTGCTCACAGCCGTCAATAGATACATCTATAGTAATTGTTTCCGCAAGTCCATCAGGTACTTTCAGCGAATCTGACTCATCTGGCTGCCAGCCGTTAACTGTGAATTTTAATGCATCAAGCAATACCCCCGGCATAACATATACCTGGGATTTTGGAGATTTGACAATTGGCTCCGGCTCATCGGCCTCGCATATTTATGTAAATGATAGTGTTTACAATGTAATCCTGACTATTTCCACTTCAGCAGGATGTACTGCACTTCTTGGCGGCAATAATCCTATTACTGTTTATCCATTACCTTCAGCTGATTTTTCAATCAATCCAAACCCCGCAAGTTCTCTTTATCCATTGGTGAACTATACAGATTTATCTTCAACCGTAATTTCATCATGGTTTTGGAATTTCGGAGATTCAATTTCAGTTCAGAACACTTCAATTTTAAATAATCCGAATCACACCTACAGCGGTTTTGGAAGTTATACAGCACAATTAATTGTCATAAACCAATTTGGGTGTATTGATACAGTGAAAAAAACTATTGAGGTTAAGGACGAATTTGTTTTTTATGCTCCAAATACTTTTACCCCGAACTATGATGATGTTAACGATATATTTTTGCCGGTGGGGGTAGGTTATGATGTTAATACATTCAGATTCTATATTTTCAGCCGCTGGGGAGAATTAATTTTTTACAGTGATGATTATACAAAAGGCTGGAACGGAATTGCAAACCACGGAAAGGAAATTGCTCAAATAGATGTTTATGTATGGAAAGTTGATTTAACGGATAATAGAGGTTTAAAACATAAATATATCGGACATGTTAACTTGGTGAAATAAATAGATTTGATATTTGATTTGGGGAGGAAAGAAGCAAACACCGCCAAAAACATAAAATCTTTTTCTTTATAAAGTTTAAATCCTCTTTATGTGATTTCAGTTAAGAGATTATTGAGTTCTGCATTCTCATATTCAACTCCCATATTTAATTTCTTTCCATTTGGAAGATAAATTGGACAGAGTATTTTTTTTATTTTATTCATTCAGCTGCAAAAAAATAAATTAATTTCGCAAATAAAAATAGCCGGAGCTTTAGTATGACACACATAAATAAAAGCAAAGCCTTACCCTTGCGTTCCCTTTTTGGGAAATTGCCGGAACGGCTTCTGCCTAAAACTGCGCTGCCTCTAAAGCTATTAACCGAAGACGGCAAGCCATCAAAAGGATGGGCTAAAACAAAATTTAATTCAACGGCACTGCTTTGTGCATTGTTTTTCTTTTTATTTGGTGCAGCAGGGAATTGCTTTTGTCAATCCGTTGGCGGAACAACGACGGGGGCACTTACCTTTTGTTCAACTTCCAATTCAGGTTTTGTAACCGTTACAGGTTATGTAGGTAATATTTTAAATTGGCAGTCCTCTACAAATGGAGGCGTAACTTGGAACAGTAATGTAAACACTACCCCAAATCAAACCTATTTTAATCTTAATCAAACAACTTGTTACCGCGCTATTGTAAAGAATGGAGCTTTTCCACCAGATACTTCAACTATAGTTTGTATTTCAATATCTTCGCAGAGTTTCGGAGGTACAGTTTCTGGGGGAGGGACTTTTTGTGCAGGATCCGGTGCTGGTACACTCACATTGACCGGAAGTACCGGAAATGTCATCTATTGGCAGTATTCAACTAACGGTGGTTCTTCATGGCTGACTATTGCAAATACTTCCGCCACACTTAATTATACTAATATTACTCAAAACACGCTTTATTGGGCAGTTGTACAAAGCGATCCGGGATGTCCGGCAGATACCTCAACCCAAGCCTCTTTTATTATTGACCCGGCAACAGTGCCAGGCACAATAACTGGGGCGACAACAGTATGCGCAGCCGGCAACAGCGGAAACCTTACACTTTCGGGATATACCGGGGCAATTTTAGGATGGGAATCCTCAATTAACAGCGGAGGTGTATGGACGCCAATATCAAATGGTACAGCATCAGAGGCCTATCTAAATTTAACCCAGCCAATTTGGTATCGTGCAAGAGTAAAAAGCGGGAGCTGCATTGCAGATACTACAGCTAATTTTGTCATTAATGTAAGCCCCGCAACTGTTGGAGGTACACTCAGCGGAGGAGGAGTTTATTGCGGTGTGCCGGCCACAGGAACATTAACTTTAGCGGGATATTTCGGGACGATATCTTCATGGGCGTCTTCTGCAAATAATGGCATAACCTGGATTCCAATTGCAAATACTACCGCCGCAGAAAATTATACAAATTTAAGTGTTACTAAATGGTATAAGGTAATTGTTCAAAGCGGTTCTTGTCTGGCTGATACTTCAAATATAATGATAGTAAGCGTTGCCCCACAAACTGCTGCCGGTACTATTGCTTTGAGTTCAACAGCTTGTTTAGGGTCAAACCTTGATACGCTGCTGCTCTCCGGAAATATCGGAAATATAACAGGATGGATTTCTTCAGTAAATAGTGGTGTAAGCTGGAGTCCGATTTCAAATACAACATCATCACAAATATACAGCGGATTAACGCAAACCACTTGGTATGCCGCTATAGTACAAAGCGGTGCTTGCAGCATTGATACAACCCAGCATGTTATTATTACTGTTGTTGCTCAGCCTGCAGTGAGTGCAGGAAATGATGCAGCCATTACTCAAGGTCAGTCAATTGTATTAGGCGGCTCAGGTACAGGAACCCCTTTGTGGTCACCTGCTTCCGGTTTAAGTGATCCTTCGGTTTTTTCTCCAACCGCAAGCCCAAATTCAACTGTATCATATATATTAACGGTAACTGATATCAATGGATGCATAAGTTCTGATACTATTGTTATCACAGTAACTCAAAGTGTATTCAGAGGCAAGGTTTCAAATTTATTTACGCCTAATGGTGATGGAATAAACGAATATTGGTATATTGAAGGAATACAAAATTTCCCTGATTGTGAAGTGTTTGTTTATAACATTTATGGTAAGGAAGTGTATTCTAAAAAAGGATATAATAATGATTGGCAGGGAACATACAACGGCGCTGAATTACCTGATGGCACATATTATTATATTATCAAATTTGAAAATTCTGATAGAATACGGAAAGGGTCATTGGATATTTTAAGAAGTAAATAAATGGCTGCTGAAATTCTCAAGCAATATTGATTGATACAACTTAGCCGAAAACTTTCAAAAAGCCATCGGGGCATGTTTTAAAATAACATAGTTGGGGTCTTATAGGCAGGAATCTTGTTTTTACTTTCTAAGCGTTACAATATACTGCGCAACTTCATTAATGTCATTTTCAGATAATTCTGAAGAAAATCGAGGTGCTTTCATTTTGCATCCAATGGTTTGTGCCGATGAAATTATTTTAATGCTTTCATCAATATTCAAAGTGGAAATTGATAAATCTTTGGCCTGATTATGTTTTCGTTTTCCAT
>CAISYK010000350.1 GCA_903889605.1 uncultured Bacteroidota bacterium | reverse complement strand
CTGAATTATCTTCTGATGCACGGCTTATGATAATTAATTTAGGATTTAAAGCACGCGCGGAAAGAACTATAAAAACATTATCTGCATCAATAGGTAATGTCGTTATTAATGCCTTTGCTTTTGCTATCCCGGCTTTCAATAATACTTCATCAAACGTGGCATTACCTTCAAGCACCAAATCAGAATACCTATGATTGACAGATGCTACTATTTCTTTCTTTTCTTCAATTACTACAAAACGAGTATTGTGCTTTTTAAGCACATGGGCAGCCTGGCGGCCATTACGGCCGTATCCGCATATAATCACATGGTTATCTAATTTATCTATTGCTTTCAATAATTTATAATTTTTTAAATATTGATTAAATTCTCCATCAAATACATATTTAGAAATTGAGGAAACTGCGTAAGCAAATGTACCAAAACTTAACATAATTAAAAATGATGTAAACAATCTTCCGGTATCTGACAATGGATGCACTTCTTGAAAACCAACCGTAGCAACGGTAATAATAGTCATGTAAAAGGCATCCAGTAAATTATAACCTTCGATTCCGATATAACCAGAAACACCGATACAAACTACTAAAACAAAAAGTGCAAAAGAGATATAAATTTTGGAAAGATGACGGTAGGAAAACAAAATATGTTAGTTTTTAATTGTAATTGCTTAGATGATAAACATTGTTTGAATTGAATTTATGGCTGCGGATAACGAATAAAAGAGCCAATTTCCGTAACTGTGCAGTAAATAGCTGCAAACATAGATTCGTAAATTTTTATAGATTAGTTTTTTGTAACGATATGAATTATTTTAAATCCCTTATCTGAAATTTTTATAAGTCCCAAACACTTCTGCGTTTACTGCGTGACGGCTTAAAGTATTTTTTATTCTCTAATATAAATGCCATCACAAAATAAATAATGATCGGCGACCCCATAGTAAAAAAAGAAAGATATATAAAATACATGCGGATTTTTGTAATACTGATGCCGAGTTTATTACCCCACCATTCACAAACACCATACGCTTGAACTTCGAACCAACTTTGAATTGTTTTTATCATTTTTTTTTGTTTCTGGAAACTAAATTAACAATTTTTAAGCAGATAATTACCTATGCTGCAGTTTAAACATTTTTTACTATTGCAGTACTCATTTTTCAGCTGCAGCAAAGCCTGTGTCGAATAGGCTGTTTTAACGGAAAGTCCCAAAGTTTCCCATTTATTAATTATTGAATTATTTTCACCCGCTGTTTGTTCTAGAAATTGCAATCCGCGATCGACATACTTTACCTCATCTTTTTGTTTGCCATACATAAATAAAAACGGAACTACCGTATTTATAATAATGTTATTTATTGAATCTTCGCCAAGATGTTTTGTTTTGACCGTCGATGACTTATCAAAAACATAATGGGTCTGCCAGTAATTTGAAACATCTACATTAAGCAGTTTTTTTAATTCCCCGCATTTTTCTGTTTCAATGATTTTGGAGAATAAATGAGATGAATTAAATATCAGATTTGCGAATTGTGCAATTCGGATAGTAGGAAAATTTACTGGGCGTAAGCGTAAGAATTTCCATAAATATGCATCAATTGAGTGCAGTTTTAATTTCTGCTTTAAAAAAATATATTCATTCTGTAAGGACTGTAAATATCTATCTTCCAAATGTTCGTTTAATAAACCTG
>CAISYK010000349.1 GCA_903889605.1 uncultured Bacteroidota bacterium | reverse complement strand
TTCCAAGTAAGTGTTTGGTGCTTAGTTTAGTCATTTCCTTGTTTTTTAGTGTTTTGGAATTTTAGTGTTTATGTGTTTTAGTCATTCAACCTAAACACCTGAAAACTTGAAAATCTAAACACCCATTAAAGTTACTCTATCTTCACCATCGGTCTCTTTCCATTCTACTTTTACTTTTTCAGACGCGATTGAATCAATTGTTTTTCCAACATATTTTGCTTGAATAGGCAGATGCCTGCTTAGCCTGCGGTCGATCAGCACCAATAGTTCAACATCCTTAGGCCTGCCGAATGCAAGCATGGCATCTAATCCTGCACGAATAGTTCGGCCGGTAAACAGCACATCGTCAACTAAAACAACATTTTTATTTTCTATGATAAAATCAATTTCGGTGGCATTCGGAACCAATTCTTTCTGCCTGAAATCATCGCGAAAAAAAGTTATATCAAGGCTTCCGCATTTAATATTTTTTTTCTTTAAAATTTCATTAAGTTTTTTTTGGATGCGGTAGGCGAGAAAAATACCACGGGGCTGAAGTCCCATTATTACAGTTTCAGAAAAATCGTTGTGAACTTCAATTAATTGACAGCATAACCGAGTGACGGTAATTTCAAAATGTTTGCTGTCTAAAATGATTCTTGGCTTCATCATATTCAGAGGTCAAAGATAAATTTATTTAGCAATTACCGGTTACTAATAACGAATAAAAATTATAAACTATTCACTCCAAATATTTTGGTAATCCGCAATCCAAAATTATTTATTAATATTCATCGGCAAAAAAACTCCCTTTGTCGTAAAAAAAAGATATATTTGAAACATTTAAGAAACCTTAACGTAGTAAGCAACCATATAAACGGTTAAAAAAAATATCTTTTTTTATGAGGCAGCTAAAAATTTCCAAGCAGGTTACTAACCGCGAAACGGCATCACTCGACAAGTATTTACAGGAAATTGGAAAAGTTGATTTAATTTCTGCAGATGAAGAGGTAGAGTTAGCACGTAAAATACGGGCAGGAGATCAAGCTGCACTTGAAAAATTAACCAAAGCCAATTTACGTTTCGTAGTTTCTGTATCCAAACAATACCAAAATCAAGGTCTCAGCTTACCCGATTTAATAAATGAAGGTAATTTGGGTTTAATAAAAGCTGGTCAGAGGTTTGATGAAACCCGCGGTTTTAAATTTATTTCTTATGCCGTTTGGTGGATTCGTCAGTCTATTCTGCAGGCATTAGCAGAACAGTCCAGGATAGTACGTTTACCTCTTAATAAGATTGGGTCTATAAATAAGATAAATAAAACCTTTGCAAAATTAGAACAGGAATATGAACGTGAGCCCAGTCCTGAAGAAATTGCAGGATTGCTTGAAATTTCAGAAATTGAAGTAAAGGAATCCATGAAAATTACAGGCCGCCATGTATCAATGGATGCACCATTAACTGCAGGGGATGATAATGCAGGCAGTATGTATGACGTAATTCAATCAGATGACAGCCCTAGTCCTGAATTCGGGCTGCTTCATGAATCACTGCGCAGAGAAATTGAACGCGCCCTTCATACCCTAACGGCACGTGAAGCAGATGTAGTAAGATTTTATTTCGGTTTAAATGGTGAACATGCAATGACACTTGAAGAAATTGGTGAAAAAATAGGGCTTACACGCGAACGGGTCAGACAAATAAAGGAAAAAGCAATCCGCAGATTAAAACAAACATCACGAAGCAAAATATTAAAAACATATTTAGGATAGATGATAGTTGAGAGTTGAGAGTTGAGAGTTGAGAGTTGAGAGTTTAAAGTTTAAAGTTTAAAGTTCAAAGTTAAGAGTTTGTGAGAAACTGAACTTTTATTTTATTCCTTAATCATTCAAAACACAGCAAATAATAGATAATAAGCCAATTTTTTAGTTTATAATTTAAGCGGAAACAGCGGTAAGCTGATTCCGCTCTTTTTTTTGTACTTTTGGCATCAAAATTTATACAGTTCAATTATTAATCAATATCAATGAGCCACTTAATTGCCCCCTCCATATTATCCGCTGATTTTGCAAACTTGCAGCGCGATGTTGAAATGATTAACAACAGCGATGCTGATTGGATTCATGTTGATATCATGGACGGTATGTTTGTTCCTAATATTTCTTTAGGGTTTCCTGTAATAAAGGCGATTAAAAAACACGCAAAAAAGCCTCTGGATGTGCATTTGATGATAATGGATCCAGATCGTTATCTGCAGAATTTCAAGGATGCCGGAGCTGATATTTTAACAGTTCATTGGGAAGCCTGTCCGCATTTGCACCGTACTATTCAAGCAATTAAAGCATTAGGAATGAAGGCAGGAGTGGCTGTAAATCCTCATACTCCTTCAAATTTATTGTCAGAAATAATTGCCGATATTGATTTGGTTTGTGTAATGAGTGTAAATCCCGGCTTTGGCGGACAAAAATTTATAGAACATACATATAATAAAATAAGTACAATTAATGAAATGATTGGAGCAACGAAATCAAAGGCTTTGATTGAAATTGACGGCGGTGTGGATATGAACAATTACAAAAGATTAATTGATATGGGGGCAGAAGTCCTGGTAGCCGGTAATACCGTATTTTCATCTGCAGATCCAATGCAGGCAATTGCTGATTTGAAAAAAATATAAAACAAAACGTTTTGACATCAGTTTATCATGTTAAAAAAACATGTTTCACTTCATGGTACTGAAATGCCAATAGATTTCATTTTGTCTGCGTGAGGGATTGCAGCGGAAATCCTTCCTCGATTTTTTAATCGCGGAAGATTGAAGCCCTTCAGCTCCGCTCAGGATAAACTCCAAGCCCGCCCCAAAGGGGCACGCCCTAATAATTTAAACTGCGGCAAAAATATTATTAACTTTTTACCTCTAATTTTTTAAAAGCGTCCTTTAATTTGTCGCAAACTTCGCAAATGTGTTTTCTTTGCCGGGATGATTTCTCAGTCTCGAATAAATTACGGAATTATTTTATTTAATAACCCACCATTAATGGAGGCAATGAAACTCAATGAATTCAGGATCTTTAGTGCCTAATTAAAAAAACTACCGAAAAGTTGATTTATAAACTTAATGAACTAAAAATCAAAAAAATATAATCATAAAGTAAAGTTAATTTTAGCTTAACCTTAAACAAACATAGCTAAAGTACTTTAGTGCCATTATTATAAGCAAATGGCAGATCGGATTCATAAAATATTAGTGATTGATAATGATTACGAAATCATTTTGGCTGTCACAGCGGCATTGAAAGGAGAAGAATTTTCTGTAATTTCTTCATCTAACTCTTTTGAGGCAATTAAACTTGCGGAAAAAGAAAGACCTCATGTAGTATTAGTTGAATTGTTAATGCCAAATTTGAATGGAATTGACATTTGCATAGAATTACGTCACAAACCAGAATTATCAAATACGTTTATAGTTTTTCACAGCGAACGAAAGGAAGAATATTCACAAATTGCAGCATTTAATGCTGGTGCAGATGATTATATTATTAAACCTATAAAACCTCGAGTGCTTATTTGCAGGTTAAAAGCTTTATTAAAACGATATAGAAGCCAACATCAAGAAGAAGAAAAAATAAAGATAGAAGGTTTAATAATTGATCGGGAACGTTATTCTATTTTTAAAGATGGAGAAGAAATAGTTTTACCAAGGAAGGCATTTGAGCTTTTGTCATTGCTTTATGATTCACCGAATAAAATATGTTCTAGAAAAAAAATATCAGATATGATTTGGGGGCAAGATGTTTTTTTAAAAAACAGAACTATCGATGTTCATATATGCAAACTTCGTGAGAAGCTGGGAAACAAATACATTAAAACAATAAAAGGAATCGGTTATAAACTTGAATTGTAAATTTTAAAAACTAATGCAGGCAGGATACCAGCTCAAATCTTTTTGATTCATCGCTTCTCTTATTAAACTCAATAATAGTTTTGGACGAATTGGTTTCACAATAAAATGTTCTGTACTGGATTTATTAAATGAATCGGCTGATTCAATTAAGGCAAGAAAGGAAACATTATTTAATCGCGCTGATTTTATATTGCTGCAGAATAATTGAACAGCGATTCCTGAATCTAAAGTATTTACAACAATTAAATCTGGTTGTGTGTTTTCAGCTAAGACAACTGCACTTTTCAAATTATCGCAAATGAAAATTTGAAATCCGTTTTCAATTAAATTAGCCTCAATAAATTCAAGTTCTTTTTGATCATCAAAAACTAACAATACACTTTTCATTTTTTTCATCACATTGATTTTTTGTTATTATAATACTGGCAAATATACCGCCGGAATGTAAAAACAATGTTATTCTAATGTTATCAAATTGTAATGTGAAATAATATAGTTGATTTCCCGCAAATGAAACTGAATGACAAAGTTAAAATGTTTTCAAACCTGATAAGCTTAAAGGCAAATGCAAGATTTTCGTCTAATGATCAATGAGTACAGTATTATTGGAATTATTAATCATTTATTTATTCGTAAAATCACCTTCATTCTATTGGTCAATAAGTTTTAATTATTAAATTATTACTAATTCGAATTTGAGTTGTTCCATTCAAAAAAATTGAAAATGGATATTTAAGGCAGCATATAAAATGCTCTATTTTTAACATTAAATTAATCTTAACTTCATTCTATAGTAATACATAAACATGATATTTGCATTGATTTATAATTTATAACATGAATAACTACGAATACAAAATTTTATTGGTAGATGACGAACTAGATATTCTTCTAATTTTTAAGTTATAACCTAAAAAAAGAAGGTTATCAGGTTTTTACAGCAAACAATGGGAAGGAAGCAATAACTATTTCTAAGAAAAAAAATTCACACTTGATTATATTGGATGTAATGATGCCGGATATAGATGGCATTGAAACTTGCCGGATTATACGTGACTTACCGGTTTTGAAAAATGTGATGATAACATTTTTAACAGCACGTAACGAAGACTACTCGCAGATTGCAGGTTTTGAAGTTGGTGCAGATGATTATATAAACAAACCAATAAAACCACGTGTTTTAATCAGCAGAATTAAAGCTTTGTTAAGACGCAATGAAGTTTCCAAATCTATTACTACAAAAAAAGCGGAGATGGGTGGAATTAGAATTGACCATGAGCGCTATTTAGTAATGAAGGACAATATAGAATTGAATTTACCGAAAAAAGAATTTGAATTACTTGATTTACTGGCATCAAAACCAGGTAAAGTTTTTACACATGAAGTTATTCTGGAAAGGGTTTGGGGTTCTGATGTAATAATTGGTGAAAGAACAATTGATGTTCACATAAGAAAATTACGTGAAAAATTAGGCGAGGATTATATTAAAACAATAAAAGGAATTGGCTGCAAATTTGAATTTCAGCAAGATTTTCAATAATTCATTAGGACAGTCATTGGTAAAACTATTCCACTTAATTTATTCAGACAATCCATGCAAATCAGCAATAAAACCGGCCACTCCAATAAGATTTAATATTAATAATTTATATCATTTCATTCGTTTTTAACAACCTTCTTTTGCAAAACAAATTAAAACAAGATTATGACAATCTCTTTCTTTATTGGCAGTTTTATTTCTCTTTTTGCGCTTATTAATCCCTTGAGTGCACTTCCTGTATTTATTTCATTGACGGCAAATCATGACTCTCAATGGAGAAATTACCAAATTAGGAAAACCTGCATGTACATTGTTATAATATGTGTTTGCTCCTATATGGCAGGATCACACATTCTCGGTTTCTTTGGAATTTCAATAAACGCACTGAAAATTGCGGGAGGAATTATTATTTCACGATCAGGTTTTTTATTACTTAACGCAAAACATAAACGTGATGTGAAAGGAAAGATAAAAAAAGAATCTTTTGAAAAAGAAGATATTTCCTTTAGTCCGCTTGCTATGCCGCTTTTGTCGGGACCGGGTTCAATTTCATTATTAATCAATATGTGGATTGAATATCCTCAGATGGAACAAAAAGCAACAATTATAATGGCAATAATTGGAGTCGCTATTTCCATTTATGCAATATTCTCAATAGCACCAAGGGTTTTGAAATATACTGGTGAAGCCGGGCTAAAATCATTATCAAAAATTATGGGATTTCTGGTATTAGCGATAGGGATAGAAATGATCTCAGCCAGTATTCTTAATATGTTGAAAACAATTATTTTATCTCACTAAGAATCGGTTCAAATTTTATTTTTTACTTAAGCTAAGATTATCAGCATACCTTTCATCAATTCCCAATCCGATAATAGGAATGCAAAAATGACTTAAATCTACTTCCTGATTCCGATACCCTGCAGGGTAAGAAAACTAAGTTCTGCAACGTATTCTAAAGTACAACTTGATTTAAATATGCTTCTGATTATTTTGAGTGATGAACTTTCTTGTTTTAAAATATTCACGCCTTAATTTTGCAGGTCACTAGTTAAACATCTAACAATGATTCACATAATTGCATACCAAATTGCTGAAAACGTCAATATAAAAAAATTTAAAGCTGAATTTACCGGGGATCTCATTAATTCCAGCTCTTTTGAATTATTTTATAAGTATGAAGCCGGACATATCTTTATCTTAAATTACGGGGTGATTGTATTTGCAAACGTTGATGATATCCAATGCAGTTCGTTTATTTCAATGCTTAAAATATATTGCACGAATCTTTTGGAGAATCGTTTGCAGGAAGATTTTACAATTGAAAAAAAAGAAATAGCATCGCCTGAATTTTCGTATAATTCACTATCTGTAAACGAGGTCAACAATGGAGTGATCCGGATCGCAATGCTCCAAGTGGCGCAATCACTGGCATTGGATTTTTACCAGGAGAGCGCACAGCAAATATTTGATGAAACAGTAAATCTCACAAACCAATTAGAAACCTTTGGCAGTCTCAATACATCGAAAAAAAAATTATTGAAATTCATTGGGAAAACCCTCAACACCAAGAATCGTATTATTGATAACTTATATATTTTTGATACCCCACTTGTTGTATGGGAAGATGAATTTCTTGACAAGGTTAATGATGGACTTACTAAAACATTTGACATTTCTTTACGCTTCAAAGAACTTGAGTATATGCTAAAACTTGTAGAAAGCAATTTAACAGTATTTGTTGAATTGACTGATTCTAAGGAGAGTAAGCGTCTCGAATGGGTTGTCATAATTCTTATATTTATAGAAATACTTCATTTGTTTATAAGTCCTTTCTTATTGTAATTAAAAATCGATTTAACTAAATCAAACTTGTAGAGTTATTTATGTCTGTCTGCACTGATATTTATTGCCCCACCGTCCGATTTTAAACTGAACCTGCCATGTTTTTTTGTACATAACTAATCAATTTATAAAAGCTTAGTCCTAATTTTCTAATTCTTTTCAATACCTTTATGCACATAACATCTTAACTTATATAAAGTCTA
>CAISYK010000348.1 GCA_903889605.1 uncultured Bacteroidota bacterium | reverse complement strand
TTAGGATATTTAACCCCTAATGAAGTATTTTTAAATCATGGGGTTGCATTTGTGAGTTGAATCTGCCTCATTCTAAAAAACAAATTCTTTTTATGTTTTTCAATTTTCTTTTTTTTAGGGAATAGTTGTTTATTTGCGCAGATACCTAATGTGCCTTATTTTTATCAATACAATAATAATATTAATCCAGGAGGTACTTGCCAAAACACATCTATGGCCATGTTATTGAAGTATTATGGTGCCTCTAATATTACACCAGATAATATTAGCAGCACTTGGGGAACCACTCAAGCGCAGAGTGTAACAGGCTTTAACTCAGTTTGTAATTCTGAAGCCCAAAGTTTTGGCATATCCGCCGTTTGTGTTAGTACTTCAACCGGTTCGTTTTCTGCAATGAACGTTTTATTGGCTCAGGGGATTCCTGTTGTTGTACATGGATATTTTACTAGTTATGGACATGTTATGGTAATACTTGCTTTTACCGGTACCGAATATATCTGCAATGATCCAGCCGGTGCATGGAGTCAGCAATATCAATACGGCGGATACAGCACCACTAATGCTAACGAAGGTTTTCAGGTGCATTATGCGGCGTCGGCATTTTTAAATGCTATAGGACCCGATAATACGGTTTGGTATCATTATATGAATGGGGTACCGCCAAATTCGAATAACGATAATGTTATCCCAACTACTCAAGTTACTGCCCCCACCAATTGGGTACATCAAAATTTTAGCGCAACCTTTACAGATACCGATAATACAGGTGGTTCGGGCATTGAAAAAAGTTTTTATCAGATATTGGAATACAACGGCACCGAGTGGAGAGCCAACCATAATAACGGCTTTTTTAGTGATAATTTTGATAACGCTATTCATCCCGACTGGAATGTCGGAAATGGTGTATGGGGTATTAATGGCGGGTATCTGGAGCAAACTGACGAGGCCAATTCCAATACAAATATATACGCTCCGCTGACTCAAAATTTATCGAACAGATATTTATTCAACTGGCAAGGTAAAATTGGCGGTACAGGGACAGTAAGACGCGCCGGCTTCCATTTTTTCTGCGACAGCGCTACGAAAACAAACCGTGGAAATTCATATTTTGTTTGGTTCAGAGCAGATCAAAGTCTGCTGGAGATTTATAAGGTGGTAAATAATAGTTTTGGAGCTGCAGTATTTAGCACCCCCATAACAATTAATATAAACACCTGGTATGATTATAAAGTACTTTACGACCGTATTTCAGGAAAGATGGATGTTTATGTAAATAACACATTAGCAGGTAGCTGGGTGGATCCTGTTCCATATTCAAATGGCAATTATATTTCATTCCGCAGCGGCAGCTGCAATTATGAAGTTAATGATTTAAAAGTATATCGTTCACGTTTGCCATCGGTAACAGTAAATGTTGGTGCTGCATCAACAAATGATGTGCGTTATCAAAATCCAAACCCTGGCACGCCGTCATGCAGGGTGAAATCTATTACAAAAGACTCAGCAGGAAATTTATCTTCTGTGGCTTCCCAGGACGTAAATATTGATTGGACAATACCTTCTGCCTTTTTTGTAAATGACGGAATTTCATTAGATATTGATACAACAAATTCGCTGACAGAACTTTCGGCAAACTGGACTATCAGTGCAGACACAAACTCGGGTCTTTTAAAATATAAATATGCAATTGGAACAACAGCAGGAGCGTCAGATATAACAAATTGGACAGATATTGGTCTAGATACATCTTTAACACAAACTGGATTAACGCTGCAGCCAAACCAATATTATTACTTTAGTGTTCAATCTGAGGATAGTGCCGGACTGCTGTCAGCAATAGTTGTAAGTAATGGACAAATGGTATATATAACCTCAATAGATGAACAAAATGCAGCTGTGAGCTTGTCTGTTTATCCGAATCCATTTACCAATACTGCGAACATCAGATATAAATCAGGAGGAAATTCAAAAAATGAAATTATTGTTAGCGATGTTTTAGGCAAAGAAATTCTGCGATACATAGATATTAAGCCTCCTGGTGATTACGAAATAACAATTAATGCGGCAGATTTAAAACTAGCAGAAGGTATGTATTTTGTGAAACTAAAAACTGATAATATGCAGAAGGTTGTGAGACTTTGCAGAATATTAAAATAATTAATTTCATTTTCTTTTTTTTAGAATAAGAACCGTAGTTAGATTTATTAAAGAATATAATTTTGTTAAAACCATTCCGCTTCCGCTTATCCCATACTTAAAAAAGAAAACTGTGGGATTACATTGAAAATATTTCTAAACCTCATTTGATAATTTTCTGTAATTTGTTTGTTTTTAATAATGCTCCAACAATAAAGTTTT
>CAISYK010000347.1 GCA_903889605.1 uncultured Bacteroidota bacterium | reverse complement strand
CCAAATTTTGAAATCAGTTCTCCCCGTTTTAAATTTGCTTCGCTTTCCTGTAATTTTTCCTGATTTATTTTTCTTGCCTCATTCTCTTCTTTTAAATTTTCTAAAAGAATAATATTAGAGTGGTATGCTTTTTTTAATTCCAGAGTCTGTTCTTCAACCAGCTGAGTCAGGCGTTGTTTTTCATTTCGTTTTTCGAGGTTTGCATTTTTAATTTTCACCATTGCTCTTATCTGAGCGGTGAGTTCAATTTCGTCTATGGGTTTGGAAAGAAAAGCTTCAGCGCCAGCGTCTAATGCAAGAATGCGGCTTTCCCTGTCGCCTTTAAGGGCTGTAACAAAAACAACCGGTATTTCCCGCAGATTTTTGTCGGCTTTTAGTCTTTTGCAGACTTCAAAGCCATCCATTCCGGGCATTACAATATCCAACAGAATTACATCAGGGTCTTCGGCAGCAGTAATTTTCAGGCCTTCAGCACCGCTTAATGCTGTATATGTCAATACTTCTGGAAAAGATTCTTTAATAAGCGCCTTAATTGTAATCAGATTATCCGGCATATCATCAATGGCCAGTATTTTAATTTTTCTACTCTCCATAAAGAACTTCATTTATAGTTTTAAACAATAATTTTTCATCAATTGGTTTTGCAACATAAAAATCAAACCCGTGCGATAAAATGGTTTCGCGGTCATTCAGCATTGCGCTTGCAGTAAGAGCAATGATGGGGATATGATGCAGTTCTGCATCTTTACGAATTGATTTAAAAGCTTCGATGCCGTCAATCCCTGGCAGTGCAATATCCATTAAAATAAGGTTAGGCTTGTATTTTTTAGCCATTGCAATACCCTCATAACCATCAACAGCTTCAATAATAATATATTTATTGTCAAGTATCGCTTTTACAGTAATCATATTATCGCTATTATCCTCAACTACCAATATAACCGGCTTGCCTGCAATTGTCTGCAGCTCCTTTTTAGGCTTTGCAGTTTCTATTATTTCGGGAATTACCATTGCCGAAACAGCGTTTTTAAGTTCATTGCGGTTAACATCACCTTTTTGAATAAGCTGGTGAACGTTATTTCGTTTCAGTAATTTAAGTTCTTCTTTAGTAATATGCTTGGCTGTGAGTATCAGCACAGGTATATGGGCGGTAGCTTCAGCAGCGCGAAGGGTTTTAAGCACTTCAAATCCGTCGACGCCCGGCATCATTAAATCAAGAATCATAGCATCAGGAATGGAGCGGCTTATTATTTCGAGAGCTTCGGCGCCATCGCGGGCAATAAGTATTTTATATCCGCTTTCAGAGAGAATATCTTTTATTTGAATTACAGCAGGCTCGCTGTCTTCAACCAGTAAAATAGTTTTAGATGCTGAATCAAAATGAATAATGGGCTGTGTTTGCTTTAAAGAGTATTTGAAACTTTCAGTTTTTTCTTTTTCAATTATTCTGTTTTTATCAGCATAAATTAAGGGCAGAACCAGCGTAAATTCAGACCCTTTGCCAAGGATGCTTTTAACTGAAATTGTCCCGCCCAGCAGGTTGGCATATTTTTTTGCAATAGCGAGTCCCAGTCCGCTGCCGCCAAATCTCCTTGATGTACTGCCGTCGGCCTGTCTGAATTCATCAAAAATATGTGAAAGATGTTCTTCAGCGATCCCTATTCCGGTATCGGTGACTGAAATTATTATATTTTTTCCGCTTAATGCAGCCATAACTTCCACTTTCCCTTTTTCAGTAAACTTTACCGCATTGCCTATTAAATTTTGTAAAATATGACGCAGTTTATTTCCATCATTGGTAATAATAAGTTCAGAAACACTATCTGTCTGAAGCAATTCTATATTTCTCTGATCTGCCTGTGGTTTGACCATGCTTACAATATCAGCAATAAGGCTGTTGGCATTAAACTTAGTAATTTCAACTTCTTCTCTTCCTGCTTCTATTCTGGAAATATCGAGGATATCATTTATCAGGGAAAGCAGGTGTTTTCCGTTACGCTCAATAACTTCGAGATAACTGTATTCCTCCTCAGGAATTTGATTGGCAAGCCTGCGGTTGAGAACTCCGGAAAGGGCGATAACCGAATTGAGAGGTGTACGCAGCTCATGGCTCATATTGGAAAGGAAGTTGGTTTTTAGGCGGCTTACTTCGTTAAGCTGCTTTTTCTGCATTTCGAGCTCGGTATTTTGTTCGATAAGTTCAGCTGATTGTGCAGACAATTCAGTTTTCTGGGCTTCCAGTTCACTGTTTTGGTGTTCCAGTTTTTTCGAAAATTCTATCATCTTAAGGTATGCCAATATCCCTTCAGTACGCGCACTGAGTGTATCAGTAATATTGGTAATCAGTGTTAAAGATTGTTTAGAATAAATGTTTACACTTGCCAGAGAAATAATTGCAGCAACTTCATTGCCGGCTATAATCGGAATGGTGATAATTTCACGGGGAATAAACTTTGCGCTGACAGTGTTAAAAACAAAACGTGTATCTTCTTGTATATTTCTAATATGCTGAAGTTTTTTTGAAACAATGGCAGTGCCGAATTCTCCCTCAAAATGGAGGGCTGAAAAAGATTTTTTTATCTCATTGTCTGTTCCGATTGACTCAAAGTGTTCAAATATTTTTTTATCACTGCTCAAGAGATATACAGCGGCCATCTGCGAGCCTGTATGCATGGATAAAGCATTAAGCGTGGTCCGGAAGAATTTTTTTGCATCGTATTCACTCAGCATTAACCCTGCAAGATCAGCAGTCTTTTCGCTTAATTCTGTATTAGTTTGTATGCTTTCTGCAAGGTTATTGAAAGATTCTGCAAGGACACCAAATTCATTTTTAAAGAGGTAATAACTGCGTGAATTCATATTGCCGTTTTGGAAGTTTCTGGCTGCATCGGTAAGTTCTTCAATAGGTTTGCGGATATTCCTGAATAAGATATAACTGACAAGCATTGAAAGCAATAAAATGGATACGACCAAAAGTAATAACTGCCTGTTAAGAGAGTCATTTAAGTCATTTGAATTTTTATAAAGTTCTTCAGCTTTTTTTGAAGCATAATCATCGATAATTTTGATTTTAGCCATCATTTGTTCTCTGTAAACTGCGACATTAACATCGGGAAGTGAGTTTCCTTTTGAATTAATATTTTTTTCGGAAAGGATCCGTTTTGTGTTCTCTTCGCGGGAAATTTTCCATTTGAAATATGCTTTTTCGGCTTCGGCTATCTCTGATTGTGAACCTAAATATCTTTCGTGAAGTACTTTGAATTGATTGAGTATATCATCTTCAGATAAATGCATTAATTGTTCCGCTTCAAAACTTTTTAGATTATCATATTTCAGCATCAAATCTCTTTCGGACACTCGTACGCTTTGGATATCGAATAAAAGTGAACCAATCGCCTTTCTTACAGAATATGGGTGGTCAAACATGATTTCTGCCTGCTCGTGTATTTTTTCGGATTGGATATATGAAACCCAGCCGAGTATTATCACAAAT
>CAISYK010000346.1 GCA_903889605.1 uncultured Bacteroidota bacterium | reverse complement strand
TTTATTTCAATGCCGCTGACAGTTAAAGTGCATATTCCATCAACAGCACATCCCATATTACATTTTTCGATAATTCCTTGAAACTTAATTTCAGGATAACAGCTTCCATTTTTGTTATCGGCCATAATTACTTTAGCGGATGAGCCTAGTTTTGCTTTAAAAATTGCTTCATATGCTAATCTGTCTATTTCTTTAGCGCCAGATACCTGAAAATCGACTTCACAATTATTGATAGTTACAGTTTTCCACATACCCTCCTTGCCTTTTTCTGAATGAAAAATTGTAATTAATAAAGTGCTTTTTTCAGTATTATATTCAATAGATGAATCTTTTACAATTATTGAACTGCCCAAACTTGTTTTTAACGTGTTTGCAATTTTTTGAGTTAATGCAGTGCTTTCAGACACAATACCAGTTTGAGCTGACAAATTAATAAAACTAATAAAAATAATTACAGGCAAAAGAAGCCTTTTGAAATCAATCAAATTAAATCTCATTTTGGCGTATACAAAATTTGCACGCTGGATAAATATCCCATGATTTATTAAATAAGTAAATCATTAATTCTAAACGCATGCAGCAGTTAAATTTATTTAGTCAAAGCATTAATAATATCGTAACGCGTAATAATATAAGTTTTATCTAATTTAAAATCCTTAACTAAAACCGCTGGGTTTTTATCTGTAATCATTGCTGAAAGAGAATCAATTGGAGCGGAAATATCAACAAAAGGAAATGCCGGCTGCATAATAGTTTCAACTTTTTGATTCTTTATTTCAGGATTCGAAATTATTTTAGAATAAAGAAAACTTTCATTTAACGAACCTACAACACGTTTTTCATGAGTAACCGGGATTTGAGAAATATCCATTTTGCTCATCAGCATTACAGCATTTCCAATGGTGTCAGACATTTCAACAGTTATTAACTGCCCGTTTGTATTTGTATTTACAAAATCCTTTGCTACCAGTCCTTTTTTATCGAAGAATCCTTTTTCAAGCATCCATTCATCATTAAACATTTTACCTAAATAACGTGTTCCGTGATCATGAAAAATAACAACAACAACATCATCTTCTTTTAATTCATCTTTTAACTGCATCAGCCCAGCCATTGCAGAACCAGCGGAATTACCTGCAAAAATGCCTTCTTTTTTTGTAATCTCACGTGTCATAATTGCCGCATCTTTATCGGTTACCTTTTCAAAGCGGTCAATGACGTTAAAATCAACATTGGCGGGTAAAAAATCTTCACCAATACCTTCGGTTATATATGGATAAATTTCATTTTTATCAAAAATACCAGTCTCTTTATATTTCTTAAAAACAGAGCCATAAGTATCAATGCCCCATACTTTCACATTAGGATTTTTCTCTTTTAAATAGCGGCCAGTACCTGAAATTGTACCGCCTGTTCCAACGCCTACAACAAGGTGAGTGATTTTACCTTCGGTTTGTTCCCAAATTTCGGGACCAGTTTGTTCATAATGAGCTAAAGAGTTGCTTAAGTTGTCATATTGGTTAGGCTTCCATGCATTGGGAATTTCTTTTTCTAAACGAGAAGAAACCGAATAATAGGAGCGGGGGTCTTCCGGCTCAACATTAGTAGGACAAACAATTACATCTGCACCGAAAGCACGCAGTACATCTACTTTTTCTTTGGATTGCTTATCAGTAGTAGTGAAAATACATTTATACCCTTTGATAATTGCAGCTATAGCTAAGCCCATACCAGTATTGCCGCTGGTTCCTTCAAT
>CAISYK010000345.1 GCA_903889605.1 uncultured Bacteroidota bacterium | reverse complement strand
TTATCATTTTTGGTTTATATTCCGAATAATATAAAGGTGTATAAATTGAAAAAAAGGTTGCATTTAAGCATTAAATATTTTTGTTCCCAAAATTTAAGGAAGAAATTTAAAAGCTTAACAATAAAAATAAAAAATATTACTTTATTTTTCTGCAGTAAGACAGGCCGCATACTTAAAAAAGTGCAGTGTTTTTCAAAATATTATCCGCCAAAGAAAGGAGGAAAAGCAAATACCAAGGTCTATTTTACTAAAGTAACTATTCCTGTAAAATCGTGAACTTTATTAAAAATATCAGTAAGAGTCACTTTCCAGACAAACACATCCATTTGTGCAATATCCTCTCCGCCGTTTGCCCTTCCGTTCCATTTTTCGTTTAGTGCTTTCCCATGGAAAATCTTATTTCCCCATCTATCGAAAATCAATAAATCAAATTTTATTATGCCGACACCTGAGCCGAAAAAATAATCATTAATACCATCACTATTTGGTGAAAACGAATTTGGAATGTAAAAGGTATATTCGGGGCCGACAAAAATTTCACGATAAGTAGTATCATAGCACCCTTGGGTATTATGAACGATTAAAGTTACTGTGTAAGTAGTGGATTCTATTTTTGGATAAGTATGAACAGGGTTTGAAGTATGAGGAGCTAAAGTAATACTGTCGCCAAAATCCCAAAACCAATAATTAACATCAGATGATGATTGATTATTAAAAGTAATAGTAGGATCAAGTACCCCTACAGGATTTGGTGTAGGTGAAAATGCCGCATCAGGAACCGTATACACCTCTATCATGTGGGACTGTGTTAAAGTTGATGAGCACAAATGGTTTGATACTGCAGTTAAGGTAATATCATAAAATCCGGTTTGTAAAAAACAGTGTATAGGATTTTGAACAGTAGATGTAGGGCTGCCGTCTCCAAAATCCCAGGTCAAGGTTTGTACATTATCACCGCCGCCTATAATAGTTGAATTGGTGAAATTTGTACAATGTATTGGACATCCTACCGAAAGATCTGCCGTAAAATTGACAGATGGATTTTCATAAAAATAAAAAGTGACATTAGATGAAGAAAACATACAAGGGCCTGCAGGGTCATTTGTTGTTAATGTTAACACAACTGAATCAGCAGCAAACTCAGCAGCACTTGGAGTATAAACAGCATTTAATGTCATATTATCCGGAGAGTAAGTGCCGGCACCGCCGCTCCATGATCCGCTTGAAGCAGAACCTCCGATTGAACCAGCAAGTGTAATTCCCGAACCGGTACAAACATGCTGAGATGATCCTGCGTTTACATTCGTTACAGCATAAACAATAACATCAGCAGCATCTGCCGACTGGCAGCCTGTTGCTGTTTCCGTGGTTGTTACTGTATAGGATGAGGTAGTTACGGCAGGTCCCGCATTGCTTAAGGATATTGTAGGATTTGAAATAGTTGAACTGCTGGTAATGCCTGTGACTGGAGCCCAGGAGTATGTGAACCCTGTCGCAGAAGTTGTTCCAACATTCCCAGACGCGCCTGAACAGATTGTTAAATCTGCACCAGCATTAGAAATAGGCGGAGGATTTATCGTTATTGTGACTGCTCCGGTATCAGAGCATACCCCACCGGCAGTAACTTTTATGTAATAAGTACCGCTGGCTCCAACAGCTGATGGTGTTGGCACAGGAATAGAAGCAGCCGCATCGGAATAATATGAGAAAATGCCTCCTCCGGTGCTTCCAAATGTCACAGCTGGTAAAGTCAAATCAATTGTCGCTGGTCCGCATGCAGGGGCAGGATTAGTAATTATTAATACGGGTACTGGATTTATTGTAACAACAACCTGATCGGTTGTTGAGCAGGATGAATTGCCGGCGGTAAGGGTATATGTAGTTACAATCGGAGATGAACCGTTGTTTGCCGTTGTAATGCTTGGATTTGAAATGGTTGAAATGCTTAGGCCTGTGGCAGGAAGCCATGAATAGGTGTAGCCAGGAACATATGCTGCGCCTATGCTTGCTGCAGATCCTGTACAAATATTCACATCAGCACCTGCATTGGCAATAGGGATTGGATTTACAATTATTACTTCAGATGATATTGCGGAACAAGCACCAACGATAGTATAGGTAACTGTATCATTTCCTATTACCGAAACAGATGGAGTAAAAGTTCCCAAACCAGGATTTGTTATTCCATTCCCGCTCCAGATTCCTCCTGCAATATCAGCAACAAGATTTATTGGAGCAGCATTCGCACAAAATGGTCCGGCAGGGGTTAAAACAGGAAGAGGACCCGGGCTTACAAATACATTTATTGTGGTATCAGCATTGCAGGCTCCCCATGAAATTATTAATGTTACGGGGAATGTACCGGGTAATGGGAAAGTATGCAGAGGATTTTGAACAGAGTCATCAGGAATTCCGTCATTATCAAAATCCCATTTCCAGGCAGTAATGCTTCCTAAAGGAGTTGAAGCATCTGTAAACTGCATGGGGACGCCATGGCAGACTGTAGTGTTTGAAAAAATGGCTACTGGACTGCTGGGGTTAGTACCAACTGTAATGTAAAGAGTTGTCAGGCATGATGGGCCTGCTACTGATGTAATAACAACTTTATATGTTCCGGCGACATTTACAACTGCATTCTGCGATGTAGTGGAGCCAACAAATCCTGCAGTGCCGCCGCTCAAAGAATCTGACCATGAATATGTTGCTCCGCCGGCAGGTGCTGATAGATTTACATCATGGCCTCCGCAGATACTTGGAGATGAGGCAATAATAGCAAGAGGATCACAATAACAATCTACATAACCGTAACCAAAGTGACCGCCAGGGACGCAGTCGGATGTTGTAAATTCTATACTAACGCATTGTCCTATATAGTTGCTTAATGGAACAAAAACTGTTGTCCATGGTCTATACCAAATGTTGCTGCCTGAGGATGTTTCTGAAAAAATTGTTGTGAAATTTGGCTGTGAGGCATCAGCAATTACTTCATAGTCACCGCAGGTTAATACATTCCCAGACTGATCACGCAGTTTAACTCTGAAATAAGGACGTTTAGTGAAACCATTAACAGGGTCATGGCTGTTATCATTAGGGTCCTGTATGACGATTGCATATTTATAGGTAAAGTTGGCATTACTCGCGGAAACTACAAATGAAATACTAGCACGGGCGGCACCCCAGGAGCAGCCTCCCCATGAAACCAAATCCCCTAAACGTAATGCATTATTGCCTCCGCCTGGAGGAACTACGGGTAAAAGATTGCCTGGTACATTCGGATCAAAAGCACCTGCGTTAGTAATTAAATGAGGATTGGGATTGCCGGCGGATGGCGGAATGAAAGGAGGAAATCCCCCGCAGGGAATTGGTGCAACATTAAATCCAGAGGTAAGATTAGCTGGATCAGCATTAGTATCAGGATCACCGGCCCAATAATCCCAGAACCCAGAACCGGATTCAAAGCCGGGGTTAGTGCATGGAGAACCGCAGTTTTGAGGGGTAGGGTTGGGGTTAGGTAGTGATTTAGGAGAACCGCTTTTAGATTGGGACTTAATAATATTGTCCCTGTCCTTCTTAAAATCGGCAAAATATTTCAGATAATTTGGTTGTAAAGATGCTAAATAGACTTTTACGTTTTCTTCATTTACAATTATGCCTGTGCCAACTTTATATATTAACTCTTCATAATCTTTTTTAGAATGTTGGCTGACGTATGTCTTGAAATAATGTAAGTCTTCCATATTACCATCAGAAGTCATTATTAC
>CAISYK010000344.1 GCA_903889605.1 uncultured Bacteroidota bacterium | reverse complement strand
CGCTTCGCAACCAAAAGAGCTAAAATTTCCCCACCGCCTGACATTGTGAATAACTTTATTTGGACTTTATTTGTCCAGACAAAATCTATTACTAAATTTGGACAAAATTTGACCAAATGACGAATGTGAAAAAATTTACAACTTTTGGAGAACACCTCAGAGAATTGAGAGAAGTTGCGGGACAGACATTGAGAGAAGTTGCAACAAAAATCGGTATTGACCCTTCCCTACTTGCAAAAATTGAACGTAACGAGAGACAGCCGACCAAATATCTCATCAAACAAATTGCATCATTTTTCAAGGTTAACGAAAAGGAATTACAAAATGAATTTCTAAGTGACCAAATCGCTTACAAAATTTTAGACGAAAAAGCTGACTTGAATATTCTCAAAGTCGCAGAAAAAAAAGTGTCTTATTTAAAAACTTTACGCAATGGGTAAAACGTTGACAAGAAATAAGGAACTACCGACATTTTTCGGTAAAGTTCAACTCAAGGGAGTACGACAACTTGGCAACTTTGAAAGCAATTTGAAGCCAACTGTATTCTACCAACACCCACAAGGCGAACTATGGCAAGGGGACAGTATTGAATGGCTAAAATCATTGCCTACTGAAAGTGTTGATTTGATTTTTGCCGACCCTCCTTACAACATAAACAAAGCGGATTGGGACACGTTTGAAAGTCAGGAAGAATACATCAAATTTTCTATGAAATGGATTGAGCAAGCCTCAAGAGTTTTAAAACCAACAGGAACACTTTTCGTTTGCGGGTTCTCTGAAATTCTTGCCGATTTAAAACATCCTGCAACAAAATATTTTAAATCGTGCCGGTGGATTGTTTGGAATTATAAAAACAAAGCAAATCTTGGTACAGATTGGGGGAGAAGCCACGAAAGCATTTTGCATTTCCGCAAAACGAAAAAATTTACATTCAATATTGACGAAATCCGCATTCCATACGGAGAACATACATTAAAATATCCGAGCCATCCGCAAGCCGACACAAGCCAATACGGAAAAGGAAAAAATGGAAATCATATTTGGGAACCGAATCCGCTTGGAGCTAAGCCAAAAGATGTTTTAGAAATTCCGCAAGACATAATTGAAGTGCCGACAACCTGTAACGGAATGCACGAAAAGACACCACATCCGACACAAAAACCGGAAGAACTTGTTAGAAAGCTTATATTAGCTTCATCAAATATCGGCGATACAGTTATTGACCCGTTCTGTGGTTCAGGAACGACACCTGTTTGCGCTCAACAACTTGAACGTAAATGGATGTCTTGCGACCTTTCACCTGAATATTTAGATTGGGCTGTAAAACGGATTGAACTTGTGGAAGATTGGAAAATTGAAAAATGGATAAAATATGATTTTGATAACCAACGAAGAAGAAACTCTATAAGATGAATTTAAAACAACTCGTAAATAAATCCAAAGACAAAAGCAACTTCAATGACCTTAAGGGTTATGTAGCTTTCTGCAATGAATATTTAACATATATTGCAGAGAACCTTCAGGCAATAATTGTTTCACAAAACGAAAATCATTATCGTTTTTATCAATATAAGAAAGAAGGGAATTTTCAAATTACCAGACCGATAAACTCAAAGCTGATGTATGATGCAAAAGCATTTGCTAAAACTTCAAAAGAGTTCATCAAAATTTTAAAAGGTATTAAGACGATAGACCGCAAGGACAATTCAATCCGAGAAATCATTAACAATTCAACTTACACAATCCAACAATCAATCGGTTCAGCTTTGGACGGACTGCCAGCAGGTCAATCAAATACTGCAAGAAAGTTGAATGGGGATTTATTTGAGCATTTTATTCGCTTGCTAATTCGTGAAATCGGTATTGAATGCAAAGCGGGAACAATTCATGTTCCAATAATTGTTGCCAATGAACCGCAGTTCAGAATGAGTTACCAGCACGACCTTATCATAGAAAAGGACAATGATATAAAAGTTATTGGCTCCATAAAAACATCAAGTAAAGACCGCATTGACAAAATTTTTATTGATAAATTTCTTTACAACAAACTGACCGAAAAAGCAACACCTCATATTGCAATTTTTCTGAATGACGTCCAGAGAAAAAATGCAAGGAAGGAAAATGAATATGGCATTAACTCAACGTTTTTGCCGGGGCACTTCAAAGGTTATACTGTACGACTTAATCCGCTTGATGGTGTGTATTACTGCGACATCAGACCAAATATGAAAACTGAAAGTATTTTAAAAGACCACATAAAAACCTTTTACAATTTGTTGATTGAAGACATTTGGAAATTTATTTAGCCAGCGCATTTGGTAGCACATTTGCATTTTTTTCAACGCTAAAAAGTCACGCCAAAAAATGCAAAAGAGCTACCAAGCGAACGCACCAGACACGAATAAAATGGATAGACACAGCAAGTCCGAAAAAAATAGCACTTACGCCCAACATCACCTAAGCAATATTGCCGTTCATAGTAAATTTCATCATTTGAGTTCGCAATGAAAATAGGTCGTGGCAAAAACCTTTCACAGCGGTATAAATTTTTATCTATTAGTTTTTGCCACTTTTAATTTTATAATTTTTTTTACGAAGTCGGCAAAATCGCTTAGCTAATCGTTGTGGGCAATACAAGAGGAAAATTTTTACGCAGAAAATAAAGTCCTCGGCAGACTGTCTTTCATCGCATCGACAAACATTTTAATAAATTGAAAATTCATAGTTCTTTCACAAATTCTCGGGCAGACAGTCTTTCGTTGACTTTTTAAAATATTTACAGGAAGACTTTTCATCATGTACAGAATAGAATGCAGACTGGACTTTCTAAAATTTTTACGGGAAGACCTTTCATCATAAATAGGACTGTAACGCGAACGCTTTAGCCGCATAGCAATTTGTTAGTGCAACAAATAAAATTTATAAAAACAATTTAAAATAAAATAAAATGAAGACAATTTTTGATTCAGTTCTAATTGGTTTTTTGGGACTTGGAGGTATTGAAGTGATTATCATACTATTAATAGTGTTAGTAATGTTAGTAGGCATTCCAGTACTATCTTATAGGTTAGGTTGGAAATCTGGGTATAATGCAGGTAAAGCAGATGCTTTAGAAAACAAAACAAATAAATTAAATAACTAAAAACAAAATGAAAAAATTACTACTATTACCTATCTTATTG
>CAISYK010000343.1 GCA_903889605.1 uncultured Bacteroidota bacterium | reverse complement strand
TTATTATATATATTTGCTTTTAACAGGTCATTATGAATTTCATCAGCAATATTTAATGATGCATTGTAATAGTAGAGTGCAGAATCATAATTTCCGATAACATCAAATACAACCCCTTTATTATTAAGCGCGTATGCAATACCTTTCTTGAAATGCAATTTAGTACTTAAAGTGATTGCTTCATTTGCATAGCCGCTTGATACGCTGTCATCTCTTTCAGAATAATAAGCACTAAGCTTATTTAGAATGTTGATTCTAACCGTATCCGAAGCATATTTGAGTGTAATTTTTAAGCTGTCACCGTCACTTTGGGAAAATGCGGAAAACTCGATGAGTAGAAGTGTAATAAACGAAACAATTTTACATCTAAAGATATTTTTCAACCTCATTTATATATTAAAATAAGATTGATTTTTATTAATGATGCCGATTACTTTCCCTTTAAATTTTGTCCCAATAAAAGGTGTGTTAGCTGATTTGGATTGAATATTCTTCTTTTCAAATATCCATTCTGCCTCAGGATCAAATAAAGTAATATTTGCTTGTTCTCCTTCAGCGATTTTGGGCTGTTCAAGCTTTAATATACTACGCGGATTAGTTGTTAATGCTTGAATAATTACCTCCAATTTAATTTTCCCTTTATTACTATTAATTAAACCGAAAGCACTTTCTAAACCAATCATTCCATTTGAAGCGTAATCAAATTCAATATTTTTCGATTCTATATCCTGCGGGCGGTGATCGCTAGTCAATGCATCAATTGTTCCATCTGTAATTCCTTTACGCAACGCTTCCAAATTTGATTTGGTACGTAATGGCGGGTTTAATTTATAATTGCTGTCAAACTCCATCAATGCGCTGTCATCTATGGCAATGCTGTATGCATTTATTGATGCGGTAATTTTCACACCATTTGCTTTAGCTTGTTTAATCAGCGTAACTGATTTTTGAGTGGATATATTTGAAATGTGAATTGGGGCATTTGTATATTCTGCTAAAGCGATATTACGGCCGACCATTAATTCTTCTGCAAGAGCTGGAATACCCTTTAAACCAAGCATTGTAGAAGTGATTCCTTCATTCATTTTACCATCTAAAGAGATGGATTTTTCATCACAATGGGTAATGATTAAGCTGCCGAAATTTTGTGAATATAATAACGCTCTCATCAATAATCCAGCATCGCTTATGGATTTTTTATCATCGGAAAATGCCACAGCACCTGACTGCTGCATATCGAACATTTCAGAAATATCCTTTCCTTCCTGCCCGTGAGATACTGTACCAATCGGAAAAACATCTACGATTGCATTGCTGGTTTTATTTTTAATATACAGTACATCACTTTTGGAATGAATAGGCGGATTTGTTGACGAAACCACAGCAACACCGGTAAATCCGCCAGCCATGGCTGCTCTAACCCCGCTGTTCAAATCTTCTTTATGTTCAAATCCCGGATCACAAAAATTTACCTGCATATCCAACCAACCGGCTGATAAATGGAGGTTTTCGGATTCAATTATCTTAACATTTTTCTGAGGCACTATTTTTGAATTAATGGATTTAATTATTCCATTTTCAATTAATACATCCATTACTTTACCATTGTATGGCGACTTGGAGTCGATAATGTGAGCTGATTTGATTAGTATGTTCATAGTATGCTGTTTTTTTTCACCACATATTACTCAGATTTACACAGATTAACAATTATTATTTCTGCATTATCGTGTGGTTGATTATCTTTCGGAGATTACATTATTAATCGTTGTATTCCCGTTTTAAAATCTATTGTATTGAAATTTATTTACTAGCCTAACTTGATTTTTGACAATTTCAAATATGT
>CAISYK010000342.1 GCA_903889605.1 uncultured Bacteroidota bacterium | reverse complement strand
CATCCTCATTTTTTTGACTAATTCATTTTTACAATAGTTTTAGTCCGACTTTTTGTCAAAAACAAAATCTTTTTTTTGAAAAACTTGTGTTTTCTTGCCGGCACTAATTATTCATTTTTTGAAATAAAAAAAGCGTCATACAAAATTGCATGACGCTTTTTATCCAAATAAAATTAAGACACTACCAAATTTCAGCTCTTTCAGCTTTCGGACGATACATTTTATCTCCCTCTTTTACATCAAAAGCATCATAAAACTCCTGCATATTAGTCGGCGGACCGTTTGCACGGAAATTACCTGGTGAATGAGGATTGGTTTGAAGCATATTCTTTAAATATTCAGGACGGTAATTAATTCTCCAACCTTGTGCCCAGGACATGAAGAAACGCTGCTCTGCAGTATATCCATCAATTTTTTCAGGAGTTGGCTTGCCTTCTAATGATTTTTTCAAGGCATAATATGAAATCGTTAAACCGCCTAAATCGGCAATGTTTTCACCTACCGTAAGTTCACCTTTTACATGAAAACTGTCAACAGCAACATAATTATCAAACTGCTTCACAAGCATATCTGTTTTTACTTTAAATTTTGCTAAGTCCTCTTTTGTCCACCAGTTTTTAAGATTGCCGTCAGCATCATATTGTGCACCTTGATCATCAAAACCATGTGTTAATTCATGCCCGATAATTGCCCCCATGCATCCATAATTTACAGCATCATCAGCCTCAGGATTAAAAAACACCGGCTGCATAATTCCTGCAGGGAAAACAATTTCATTCATTGTAGGATTATAATAAGCATTGATTGTCGGCGCTGTCATTCCCCATTCGGTGCGGTCAACAGGTTTACCTAATTTATCAACCATTTCTTTAAATGAATAGGTATTGGCGCGCATAAAATTTTGAACATAGGAATCGTGCTTTATATCCAATGTAGTATAATCTTTCCACTTGTCAGGATAGCCTAATTTTTTCATGACTTTATCCAACTTAGTCATTGCTTGTTTTTTTGTTTCTTCACTCATCCAGTCACGGCTGTTTATACGAACTCTATAAGCTGCAATAAGGTTTTCTACCATTTCAGCTACGCGCTTTTTGCTGTCTTGTGAAAAATGTTTCTCAACAAATAATTGTCCTAAAGCATCACCCAAAGATCCATCGGTTGCTTCCAAAGCGCGCTTCCAACGAACTTTCAATGCAGGAGTTCCCACCAGCACTGTTCCGTTAAATTTAAATTGTTCATTTACAAAATCATCGCTCAGCTTACTTGCGGTTTGATCGATCAGACTCCAGCGTAAATAAGTTTTCCAATCACTGATTGAAACTTTATCAATTGAATGATATACTTCTTTGAAAAATTCAGGCTGACACACAATTACATCTGTAAGAGTTGTAACACCAACACCAGTCAAGTAAGCCATCCAATTAACGTTTGGAGTCAGATCTTGTAATTCTTTAAATGTTTTTTTATTATATTGTTTTTCAGGATCACGCAATTCAATATTCGTCATTGAGGCTTTTGCCAAATTTGTTTCAATATTGAAAATAGTTTTAGCATTTTTTTCAGCAATTTCCGCTTTGTCACCCAGTAATTTAAACATATTTACAACATGAGTCAAATACGCCTTCTGGATACCTAAGGTACGTGCATCACTTTTGGTGTAATAATCTCTATCTGGTAAACTAATACCGCCCTGATTTAACTGCGGAATATACAAAGTATTGATTTTAGGGTCTTGTCCTACATATCCTATAAATAAAGCAGAAATCCCAACTGTATGAAGATGGGCAATTGCTCTGATTAAATCATCCTTGTTAGTAATTTTTTCAATTGCGTCAAACTCCTCTTTTAAAGGAGCGGCGCCATCTTTATTTAATTTTACAGAATCCATAGCCAATGAATAAAAATCACCTATTTTTTGACTATTACTGCCAGGCTTAGCAGTTTTATCTGCCACAGCTTCTTCTAAAATAGCTTTTAACTTTGCTGTATTTTTTTCGTATAGCTCATTAAAACTTCCCCAGCGGCTTTCCGATTGAGGAATAGGGTTGTTTTTAATCCAGTTACCATCAACGAATTTATAAAAATCGTCAGTTGGTTTTACAGCATTATCCATATTGGCCATATTGAAACCGGCACCTAATACTTTTGCGCCTTCTTCTTTTTTGCCGCTGCCTTGGCAGGACACAAGTGCAATAGCGGTTGCTGCTGCAGAAAATCTTAAAATTTGTTTATACATGTCGTTTTAAATTTGAACAACGAATTTACTAAAAATCAGTAACATGACAAAGAGGTTTTATTAAAAATAAAAATCCTTGCTTTACATACATGAAATGCAGTTAATGCTCCAAGCATCGCTTTATACCGATCTTGCGCTCATACTCTTTAACTTTTGCTCAGAACAGGAGAGGCTGCAGTCGGGAGCAGCTGATTTATTTGTTATTTTTGTAAACATTAAAACTTAAGAATTAAAGAATGCCAAACCTTTCAGTTGTAATTATCACCTTTAATGAAGAAAGAAATATTGAACGCTGTATAGAATCACTGCACGGGATTGCGGATGATATTGTTATTGTTGATTCTTTTTCAACTGATAAAACGGAGGAAATATGCAGGGCAAAGGGTGTACGGTTTGTTCAGCATAAATTTGACGGACATATTGAACAAAAAAACTGGGCGGTTACACAGGCAAAGTATCCGTATGTATTATCTCTTGATGCTGATGAAGCGATAGACGATACGCTGAAAAAATCTATTCTTGAAATAAAAAACAATTGGAAGTACGATGGTTATAATATGAATCGTTTAACCAACTATTGCGGAAAATGGGTTTATCACTGCGGATGGTATCCGGATAAGAAACTGCGGATGTGGGATTCACGTAAAGGATCTTGGGGAGGCATCAATCCTCATGATAAATATGAATTAGCTGAAGGCGATAATAGCACTGCAGATTTAAAAGGGAACATTTTACATTACAGTTACTATTCAATAGAAGGGCACAGGAAACAAACAGAAAAATTTTCAACAATTTCAGCAAATGCACTATTTGCAAAAGGGAAAAAAACAAATCTTGTAAAACTTTACTTGAGTCCGATAGTGAAATTTATTCAAAGTTATTTTTTCCAGCTTGGAATACTTGATGGATACTACGGTTTTGTGATTTGTAAAATATCTGCACATTCAACTTATTTAAAATATTTTAAATTAAAGCAGTTATATTTAAAAAAATAATTTTGCAGCAGGCAATTTGACAATAAGCAATTATACTTTAGGCAATTTTGTTAAATTCCATTTATACACATCCAAATGAAACGCGTACTAATAGAAATGGAAAAACTGAAAAATCCCAACAGCGGACTGGGACAATTCTGTTTAAATATCGGTGAGCAGTTTCAACTATTACAATCTCAAAATCTGCAGCTTGATTTTTATTTACCT
>CAISYK010000341.1 GCA_903889605.1 uncultured Bacteroidota bacterium | reverse complement strand
TTGAATTATTTTCTTTTTTAAATTTCAAAATACTTTTTTCAATGAGCATTACAAAACATGAAATAAAGCCCTTAAAAGAATCTGCCAAAACAATATGGTTATATTCATTAAACATAAATATAATTTGACATTTTACACTGCCCTTTTCGTGAGAATTGTCAATGCAGATCATGCCGTTTCCATCTTCTGAGGCAAATGGTATTCTGCTTTTATAGCCAAAAGACTTGTTTTTGACTTTATGATTATAACCATCGTTTATTTCAGCAGACTTTTCCCAATTTTCTTTCCGCTTTATCCATGCTGCAATAATTTTTTCACAGCTTAACAACTTTACTTCATCTATCAGGAAATGGAAATTATTTGTTTTTTGCCCATTGATTTTGGATAAAAAATATTTTGCGTCAGCTGGCAGCATTTGTTGTGTTATTGTTTCCACTGCATGGATTTCATCATCAGATGCACCAGGGGCAAAACCAAGTTCAGCCATTGTAACACCATTCTCCTCAATTAAGTTTTTGAATTTCAGAAGTAATGCTTCCATATTTTTTTTGCTGCTGATTATTTACCTGCTTTTAATGTTTCCATGATGTTATTTCCTAAACCTGCTTTGGCAAATTCATCCTGAGCTTTACTCACGCCGCTTACAGTACTTATAGATAATAATACTGCAATCGAACCTATAACTATGCCTGTAATTGCTAAGCCTTTTTTTGCTCCAGCTTTATTAGCTTTTACAAACCCCAAGGCGCTGAGGGCCAAACCTGTAATGCTGAATATTAACCAAAAAGAAGCCAAGCCCATTCCCCCTCCTATAGCAGCTGAAATTACTGCAGCGGCTGAAATAAAAAGCCAAAGTACTAATGCTGTTAATGAAATTACGAATCCTGATACGCTTAAACCTTTTCCGGCTTTTGATGATACTTTTACATTTTGTTGTGTTGTTGTTTCCATGATTTTTTTTGTTTTTTTAATTTGTTTTTAATTTGTTAATTTTCGAATGCAAAGAAACCATCCAATCGCTGGCTGTCAAAATTTTTAAGGGGGACAAAAGGGGGGACGCCTATTAAGAGGCTGATATTTAAATAATTAGCCTAGTCATATTCGGAGATAGTCTAATTTGACCATTCATTTTTGGACAAAAGGGGGGACAAAAAATCAAAAAGGATTGGAAAATAGTAGCGGTTTTTTAATTATTTTATTTTTTTGAATTCCCAAAAACAAAATAATTATGGAATTCAGCAATTAATTTATTTCTAAAATGAATTTTGTTAGGTTTTCACTGGCATCAAGTTCAAACTTTTTCCTGATTCGGGTGCGGGATTTTTTAACTGAATCAGGACTTATATGTAAAATGTTTGCAATCTCTTTATTTCCTAAATTGCATTTTAGTAAAGCACAGAACCGTAGTTCATTACGAGTAAGTTCTGGAAATTCCGACTTCAGCTGATCCAGAAAATCTTTATAAACCAAATTGAAATTTGTAATAAATTCTTCCCAATATTGTTCAGGGTTAATACTTTCCTTGACGGTTTTCAGTAATTGTTCAGCTGCAGGCTCTTCTCTTCCTTCATTTCTTTGTCGTATATTCTCCAGCTCCTCCTGCATTTTGTCAAGAATTTGGGTTTTTTCTTTGATAAGGTTTGTATAGTTCAGCAATTTTGTTTGCTTAAGTTCAAGAGTGGAGTGCAAATTTTGTGTTTCTAACTTATTTCGCTCTAATTCAGTTTGCACTAATTTTTGTTCAATTCGGTGTGTTTCAGCCTGTTTGCTGATTTTTATCCGCTGACGGCTTATTAATAATACAGCTAGTAAACAAACAAAAATTAGAAGGCTGTATAAAAAATATTTTTTGTATTCAGCGACCTGATTTTCTTTTTTTAAAATTGTCAGTTCTTTTTCTTTTTCTTCAGTTTCGTACTTTACCTGCATTTCACTCATCTGCTTTAACTTTTCTTTATTCAGTATACTGTCGTTCTGAGAAGTAAATTGCTCGTGATATTGGTATGCCTTTTCGAAATTTTTTACAGCATAATAAGCTTTAGATAAGGCAAGCAAAGCATCCCTTTCTACTTCTTTTATGCCGTTTTGTTTAGATTGCTCCAGAACCATTTGATTATACTTAATACATTCCGGATAGTTTTTTTTAATAAAATAGACCTCGGCAATAAAACTATTCGTTTGAATAAGACCAAATAAGTTTCCAACTTCCTTAAAAATATTTTGCGCTTCAAACAAATTTTCAAGCGCTTTTTCCATCTCATTTTTGTTTTTAAAAATAATTCCAAATGTTTCCAATATCTGAGCCTTTGTTTCTTTGTTTCCAAT
>CAISYK010000340.1 GCA_903889605.1 uncultured Bacteroidota bacterium | reverse complement strand
GTAGTATCTTTCCTTGGTCTTTGGTATTTGGAGCTTGGTATTTGGTATTTCTTCTGAACTAGGAACTCCGAACTCTAAACTCCGAACTCCCCTAAAACTCATATCCTATCAACAACCTATAGTTGTTTTCCTTCCCACTGTTTCCGCTAGTTTTCATGCAATTGGTCAATCCCAACCAAGCCTCACCGCCAACGGTGAAACGCTTGTATTTGAAACGCAATTGCAGCCCCACATTGGCTCCAAAACTCTTGAAGTATTTCGTAACATCTTGAAGCGTTTTGGTGCGCTCGCTCACCTTCATAACATATTGTCCTTTCAACAGGGGCGTGATTTGGAACCTATTGTTCACATCGAATGAAAGCCCCGTACCCAATTCTATAGCCGAAAAAGAAAAGATGCGGGTGCTGCTTTCTTTCAGTTTACCGCCATACGTATAGTAGCCAACAAAGGGTTTCAATTTCAAACTATTGTTAGCGCCGATGTGTTTCAGTACCAAATCATAATGCACACGGATACACGGCTGCATCCACAATTGATTGAGGCTTTTCGTAGAATCCTCGCCATTGTTTTTCTTGATAATGACGTTCATAGTGTTATAACCCACGCCTGCCTCTATACCAAAGCCGGCGTTCTTTTGTTTCGTTTCCTGCGCCTTTACATTAAAAGTCGTCAGACTCAGGATAAATAGGAGGGATATCAGATAATTTTTCATAGTACTTGAGATAAATGGTTTTGCAAAGATAGGGATTTTTTGAGCTTGTACATCACATACAATATTATATTCATAACCAATTCTCACTTTTTATTATCTCCCTTTTCATCCGAAACCCCTGTTTACACAATCTTTTTTACACGCCCAAACCCCAAAATCATTGGCTCCCATTTGCTCTCCATTGACAACCGTTTGCTCTCCATTGGCTCTCATTTGCTCTCAATTGACTCCCATTTGCTCTCCATTGGCTCCCATTTGCTCTCAATTGACAACCATTTGCTCTCCATTGGCTCCCATTTGCTCTCAATTGACAACCATTTGCTCTCCATTGGCTCCCATTTGCTCTCCATTGACAACCGTTTGCTCTCCATTGGCTCCCATTTGCTCTCCATTGACAACCATTTGCTCTCCATTGACAACCATTTGCTCTCCATTGACAACCATTTGCTCTCCATCTAGCAAAATTTACGCTCCATTGGCTCCCATTTGCTCTCCATCTAAGCTCACATTATCAATATGTAAAATTATATATGCTTAATATATAATGATTTACAAACAAAAAAAAAGACCGTCGGCAACTCACCAACGGTCTATCTCTAATTTGATTAATTATCAAAACTCTTTCACGATTCCCTACCGTCCAATTACTTCTTCATCCGTATCGAAATCGTGGCAGCATTGGTCGAACTCAAATTAGTCAACTCTATGCTAGTCCAACCTTTCGGTATCGTAGCCGAACTCATCGGATCAACTATCACCGAAGGCTCCTTCAGCTTGCTGGTCAACTCACTCGATGCTTTAAAACTAACAATTGCCATACCTTTATTCACCAATTGCGTGCCTGTTGCCACATTTTTAATCGTCAAAACACCGCTACTGGCAATATTGTGAATCACTGGCATCGTATAAGTGCCTTTCTTGAAAATATTGGCTAGGATTGCCAAAGTGTTTGCCATAGCAGTATTACTTTTTGCTGAACTTTTGAATGCCTTATAATACACATTGCCCGTACCCAACAACTCACTGCCCAACAACAAGCGAGTATCACCAACTTGTTGATAAAAAGAACCCACCGCATTCCAAATGAGCGTCAATTTGTGATAAAGCGCTATTTTTTCTTCAAATTCTTCTTGAGGATTAGCGGGTGGAATAGCATCTGGAAAAGCAATCGCTGCTTGATTTATTTCCTCTACATATCCTTCAAACTTAGTCCCCATTTTTTGGATGCGTTTTTTATCCTCTGTTGACAACAACAACAAAAATGGAAGCAACACACCCATGTCGTTTAATTTTGTTAGAATAACTTCTACATTGGCGTCCGTAACGTCGCCCGAAAAACTGAAAATACTTGGCATAACTTAAAAATTTAATTGGTTAATAGATTTTTTTAATTTTAATGTTGATACTTAATTCGTTTTTTATTAATATTTGTTTTAAAATATTTATGCACGCCTTCACAAAATGTTTAATTTTGAACTGCAACGCAATAAACGCAACAAAGGTCATAAAAAAACAAATACTACCGCTAAAGTAGTTTTTAATTATAATTAAAATTACCAACCAAAAATATCTTCAAACTATATGAAAATCAATAATTATGACAAAATTGCAAGTATTATAGGCAAAAGGGTAATTTATGTGCGAAAAGCAAAAAATTGGAGACAGAAAACCCTAGCCAAACAATCTGGCGTGCCTATAAACAAAATTTCAGAAATCGAACAAGGCAAACAAAACTTCACCTTGAAAATCTTTCTGAAAGTATGCGATGGTCTCGAAATGCAATTCTCCGAATTCATCGATCACGACAAACTCAACAACCACATTAACCAAAAAATCAGAATTTGCCCCCGCGGCAAATGCTGCCGCAGGTGTTTAGACGACGATATCAAATAAACTAACATATTTGTAATTGCTTACATAAAGCATCAGCAACGATGACTTCTGTGCGATAGCTGTTTTTTGACGACAAGTCAGTCAATAAATAATTAAAAAAATACTTTTTTTTAAATTGTAATGAAATAAAGTGTAATTTTGTACAATGAAAAAAAAGGAATACAAAATAAAACGGAATTGTTTAATAAGCTTATAGAAAGACAAAATTGAAAACTTTTAGTATAAAGAAATTAAATATTAAGTATTTTAATTAAGTTTGTAGCCTTTTAATAATTCAATTAAAATGGAATTAAATGATAAAAAAAATATCTTTCAAAAATTATAAATCCTTTAAAGAATTACAGGAATTTGAATTAAAACCTATAACTATTC
>CAISYK010000339.1 GCA_903889605.1 uncultured Bacteroidota bacterium | reverse complement strand
CTGGTTATGTTGCCAAGATGGTTGAAAACAAGTGGCTTGGAAGTAAAACTGAACAAGGTTTCTTTAAAAAAGCAAAAGGAGCAAACGGCAAATCCGAAATTCATGCTTTGGATTTAAAAACATTAGAATATAAGCCTTCACAAAAAGTGAAATTTGCAACACTTGAAGCAACAAAAACAATTGATAATATCCGCGATCGTATGAAAGTACTGATTGCAGGTAAAGACAAAGCCGGAGAGTTTTACCGCGCTTCATTTTTTGGTTTATTTGCTTACGTCAGCAATCGTATTCCTGAAATAACAGATGAACTGTATAAAATAGATTCAGCTATGAATGCTGGATTTGCGTGGGAATTAGGTCCGTTTGAAGCGTGGGATGCATTAGGTATTGCTGAAACTGTTAAAGCTATGGAAGCTGCAGGCATCAAACCTGCAAAATGGATATATGATATGCTTGCCAGCGGTGCCGCAGCTTTTTATAAAGTTGAAAACGGTGCGAAAAAATATTATGACATACCTTCAAAATCATACAAAATAATTCCTGGTACTGAGTCATTTATTTTGCTGGATAACATCCGTGCAAACAAAACCATTTGGAAAAACAGCGGAACTACTGTTACTGATATAGGAAACGGTATTATCAATCTTGAATTCCATACAAAAATGAATTCTATCGGCGGAGAAGTTATTGAAGGCGTTAATAAAGCAATCGAAATTGCAGAGAAAGATTTTAGAGGATTAGTAATTTCCAATGAAGGTGCTAATTTCAGTGCTGGTGCTAATGTCGGAATGATTTTTATGATGGCTGTTGAACAAGAATATGATGAATTGAATTTCGCAATTAAAGCATTTCAAAATGCTATGATGCGTGTTCGTTATTCGTCTATACCTGTTGTAGTAGCTCCTCACAATTTGGCTTTGGGCGGTGCCTGCGAAATGTCTTTACATTCCGATAGAGTGGTTGCTCATGCAGAAACCTATATGGGATTAGTAGAATTTGGTGTTGGATTGATCCCGGGCGGCGGAGGAACAAAAGAATTTGCTGTTCGTTTGTCGGATGAACTTCAGGAAGGCGATATTGAACTAAACAATTTCCGTGATAAATTTTTAACAATCGGACAAGCGAAAGTTTCAACATCCGCGGCTGAAGCTTTTGATTTAGGATACTTGCGTAAAAACAAAGATGTTATAGTGGTTTCCCGCAACCGGGTGTTAACAGAAGCAAAAGCAAATTGTATAGAAATTGCTGAAGCAGGTTATACTCAGCCTGTTCTCCGCAAAGATATCCGTGTACTTGGTAAGCAAGCATTAGGATTAGCTTATTTAGGCGCAAATTCAATGAGAGCGGGTAATTATATTAGTACGCATGATGAAAAAATTTCGCAGAAATTAGCTTACGTATTATGCGGCGGTGATTTATCTGCTCCTGCATTGGTAAGTGAACAATATTTGCTGGATCTGGAACGTGAAGCATTTTTATCATTATGCGGTGAGAAAAAAACATTGGAACGTATTCAATCAATTATTACAGGAGGAAAAATTCTTCGTAATTAATCTATACAATTTAAAAAAATAAAGAACACATTTTAAATCCACTGATCTAATATCTAAAATCTTAATTATATGAACGCATACATAGTAGCAGCTTTTCGCAGTGCTGTCGGCAGATCCGGCAGAGGCGCATTTCGTTTCACACGTCCAGATGAATTATCTACAAGTATTTTAAAACACTTAATGGCATCAGTGCCTTCAGTAAATCATGACCAGGTTGATGATTTAATTGTTGGTTGTGCTATGCCTGAGGCTGAACAAGGCTTGAACATGGCCAGGTTTATTGCATTAATGGCATTTGATAATGATAAAGTTCCGGGAATGATAATAAACCGTTTTTGCTCCTCAGGTTTGGAAAGCATTGCCATTGCATCAACAAAAGTACATGCTGGTTTATCAGATTGCATTATTGCCGGCGGTGCCGAAAGCATGAGCATGATACCTTTTGGCGGATGGCGCATTGTGCCTGATTCCAAGGTGGCTTATACTAATCCTGACTATTATTGGGGAATGGGGCTTACAGCAGAAGCAGTTGCAAATGAATATAAGGTGAGCCGTGAAGACCAGGATGTTTTTGCTTTCAACTCGCATAAGAAAGCTGTCAATGCTATTAAAGAAGGCAAATTCAAAAATGACATTGTTCCTGTTAAAGTAACGGAAACGTATATTGATGATAACGGGAAAAAGAAAAACCGCGATTTCATCGTAGATACTGATGAAGGCCCGCGTGCTGACAGTACTGTTGAAGCATTGGCAAAATTAAAACCTGTGTTTGATGCAAAAGGAAGTGTTACTGCAGGTAATTCCTCACAAACAAGTGATGGCGCTGCCTTTGTAATGGTGGTGAGTGAAAAATTCATGAAAGAAAATAATTTAAAACCTATTGCCAGGATGGTTAGTTATGCTGTTGCAGGCGTTCCTCCCCGCATCATGGGGATAGGCCCGGTAGCTGCAATTCCAAAAGCATTGAAAATTGCTGGAATGAATTTGAATCAAATTGATTTAATTGAGCTTAATGAGGCATTTGCATCGCAATCTTTAGCCGTTGTTCGTAAATTAAATTTGAACCCTGAAATTGTAAATGTTAATGGCGGTGCTATTGCATTGGGCCATCCTTTGGGATGTACAGGAGCAAAACTTTCGGTTCAGCTTTTCAATGAATTAAAACGCAGAGAAAAAAAATACGGTATCGTTTCTATGTGTATTGGTACCGGACAAGGTGCTGCTGGAGTATTTGAAATGATGTAGGAAGGAGATATTGGATATTGGACTTTTGATGTTGAATTTAGAAATGATTTAAATTTATCTTATGCATAATT
>CAISYK010000338.1 GCA_903889605.1 uncultured Bacteroidota bacterium | reverse complement strand
GATGAGGCTTATTCTAATTTTATTGGGAGATTGTAATTAACCGACACAACTTTTCCGCCATTTTTTCCTGGTTTCCATTTTGGCATAGCATTTACAACCCGCAGTGCTTCTTTATCTAATTCTGCATTTACACCCTTAATAATTTTTGCTTCTTTGATTTTCCCTTCTTTATCCACAATGAAAGTTACATAAACCTTGTTGCTGATTCCTTCATTTTTGAAATTTGCAGGATACTTAAAATTATTACGAATAAATAGAGCTAACGAATCATTTCCGCCAGGGAACTCCGGCATCTGTTCAGCAAAATTTTGTGTTTGATTCAGCACATCTTCTTCATGTACTTCAATTCCTGATTTATCATTTGAAATTTCTACCTCCATAGGTGCTCCATCATTAACAGTTTTTTTAGGTGCATATGAAACTTCGCCGGCAGCCGGAGCAGCGCTCTTTTCTTTAGACCTGCTTTTTTTTAATGCCCCTGACAGAAATGAACTCTTTGCCGTTTCAGACTTCGTTACTGCTTTATCATCGGTTTTTCCTGCATCATTCTCATTTTCAGAACGTCTTGGAGATGATGCTTTGGATGCTGTTAGATCTGATAATACCGAAATTTCTTTGTTTGATGCACCACCCAAAGCTTCTGACTTTTTCATTTCACCTGCATTGTCATCTTTTCTGCTTTGATATAAACTGCTTTGCGGAGCATCATAGTTGGATTTGGCAGGAGCTGCCGTAATTAATTTTGCTTTTTCTTCAGTTTGGATAATCTGGCTGGGCGCTTCAATTGTGGTTACTGCATCACCTGCACCATTTGAAGATCTTGTTTTTGAATCGGGTTCAGATGCAATTTCTTCTAATTGAGCTGGCTGTTGTTCAAGCTCCCTTGTTTCACCCATACTAAGTTTTGCTTTTGCGCCAACTGTTTCATCAACATTTGATGCGCCAGGAGTTTGAGGATTTACTGATTCAGCATTGCTTTCTTTACTAGGCAATGGAATTGGAGACGGAGGCGGAGGATTAGGTAATATTGGTAATTTAGACGTTTCAGATTTGAATTCTGCAATTTCATCTTTTTGAGAAAAATATTGGTTAAAGAAAAAAACACCTCCAATTAACAGCAGAACTGCTGCGGCAATTGATGCGATTAGTTTATAGTTAAAAGCTATTATTTTAGTTTCTTGGGGAGGGGGCGAAATATGTTCAGTAATCTTTTGATTAATTGCAGAAATGCGTTCTCTGTTTTTCGTAAGTTCTAATCCATCCATAGCATCAGAACATAATTCACAATGGAGCATATGCTTTTCAACCAAATGACTTTCCTTACCATTGAGTTTTTTATCAATGTAGTCAAACATCGTTTGCTCGGAAATGCAATCCGTTTCTATGAATATTTTATGTTTTGATGAATCGGTCATTATTTATTTATTCTCAATCATACGGGATTCAATACAATTTTTCAAATTTCTCTTGCCGTTTTGTATGTAACTTTTTACATTATTCATTGTAAAATTGGTAGTTTCAGTTACTTCCTGATAACTTTTTTCCTGTAAAAAAAACAGCTCAATGCAGAGTTTTTGTTCGTTATTCAAACCATTCATGCATTCTTCCATGTGCGTTAATTTAATTTCTTTTGTATTCTGACCATTAAGATGCATTTCATGCTCGGATTCCATAAGTCCCTTAAAATCTTTGTGCATTTCTTTATCACGCTTAAGTTTTGAAGCCCCGGAACGCAGCTGCATAAGGCAATAATTTTTACAAACCATGTGCAGCCATGCTTTAAATTGCTGCACATCGTGT
>CAISYK010000337.1 GCA_903889605.1 uncultured Bacteroidota bacterium | reverse complement strand
TTAATGTTTGTATCGGGCTTAGAAGGATTTTTATAACTGCAATGATATCAGTAGTAACAAGTATTTTGTTAAATTTGGATGTTATTTGCAGTCATTATTTCAAATCTGCGACCCTGTTTTTTGAGTATTTTCACCATCCAAAAATCCAGTTTTTAAAAAATAGGCTAAATTTACATTTGATAATTGACAATGAGACCAAAACACAGGGCAAAATCATTTGAGGCAATAATTTAGATATTTATTCACATTATATTAATAATTAATTGATCGTACCCAATTGCAATGTATATATTTTTGACAATAACAATCAAAACTATATGCAATGGAAAAGAAAACAAACAGTTTTTATAATTATTTCAGGGATGTAAAAGACCCGAGGTCAGAAAACATAAGCCATTTGTTGGAGGATATTTTCACAATCACCTTATTAGCTGTAATATGTGGATGTGAAGATTGGGAGGGCATCTTTGTCTATGCACAATGCAAAGAAGCTTTTTTAAGGACATTTTTAAAATTGCCAAACGGGATACCATCAGCAATTACGTTTAGAAGGGTTTTTGAAAAAATAAACCCGGAAGAATTTGAGAAGGGGTTTATAGAGTGGGTGAAAAGTATCTGTGAGCAAGTAAGTAAAGGGCTAATATCAATAGATGGGAAAACATTACGAGGGTGCTCGAATAAAAGCGGTTCAAAATCAGTCATCCATATGGTTAGTGCATGGAGCAATGAAAACCAGATGGTTTTAGGCCAATTTAAAGTTGGGTCAAAGACAAATGAAATAACAGCTATCCCACAACTTCTGGATTTACTGGATATATCAGGAAGTATAATCAGCATAGATGCAATGGGATGCCAAAAAGATATTGCAAAGAAAATAATTGACAATGGGGCTGATTATATCCTTGGATTAAAAGGTAATCAGGGCATTTTAAGAGATGAAGCAGAAAATGCTTTTAAAAAATGCCCGGCTAGCTCAACAGGCAAAAAAACAGATAAGGACCATGGCAGGATAGAAATAAGGGAATGTTCAGTTATCTGTGATATGGATTGGATTTCAGAGAGGGAGAAATGGAAAGGGTTACAGACAATAATAAAAATTGACTCAACAAGGATTATTAATGATAAAATTGAAAACGAATCACGTTATTACATAAGTAGTTTAAATAAAGGAGCCGAGGAAATGAATGAGTTGGTGAGAAAACATTGGGGTATTGAAAATTCATTGCATTGGGTTTTGGATGTCCTGTTTAATGAAGACAATTGTCGTAAGAGAACGGGAAATTCTGCTGAAAATTTCTCAATTGTCAGAAAATTTAGCTTGAATTTAGTAAGAAAGGATAAATCAAGTAAGCTAAGTATTAATAAAAAAAGGTTAAAAGCTTCACTGGACGACAATTATCTAGTCAAATTAATCACATTTTAATTAATGCTTCATATGATTTTGCCCTGGCAGAAAAAATAATTAAACCGGTTTTCGTTCCAAAATCATAAAGCTGTAACCAAATGGGTTATCTTCTGCCTGTTGATGTTCTTCAATATATATTTCGTTCCATTCATCATAATTTATAGTAGGGAAATAGGTGTCTGCCATAAATTTATGATGGATTACTGTCAAGTATAATTTATTTGCAAAAGGGAGGAATTGCCTGTAAACCGAACCGCCACCTATAATAAAACTTTCATCCTGCCCACAAAGTGCCAAAGCTTCGTCAATCGAATAAACCGTTACACATCCATCAAACTGATCTTTACTGTCATCAGAAATCACGACATTGATCCTGTTTGGTAAAGGCCTTTTAGGCAGCGATTCATACGTTCTTTTACCCATAATAATCTGATGACTGGAAGTAATTGCTTTAAACCTTTTAAGGTCGTCGGATAAATGGCAAAGGAGGTCGTTATTTAAACCGATGGCAAAATCATCGGCTATGGCCACAATAATTGAAATGTTTTTCATTTTCAGGTTTATTTA
>CAISYK010000336.1 GCA_903889605.1 uncultured Bacteroidota bacterium | reverse complement strand
GTTTCGATATTTCGTCAGTAGTGCCCACCCAGGTAATCCTAAAACGCCCCTTATTGGGGCGTTTTGGTTTTAACGCTATTCGAATGGGTGCATTTTTTGCTTAACGCGCCGCAAAAAAACTCTTGTATATTGGAATTTCTCCCTGTAAAGTTGACTTTTAAGAGAACGCGTTTTAAGAGTGGATAAGATGAATTAATACTTTTGTATGTTATATTACAGCACAAATAAACTATCCCCACCGGTTAATTTTCGCGATGCGGCTGTGACCGGGATTGCACCTGATAAAGGATTATATTTCCCGGAAAATATCCCCGTGCTTCCGCATGATTTTTTTAAACAGCTTAAATCTAAAACGAAAGCGCAAATAGCTTTTGAAGTAATAAGTCCGTATGTCGGAAACACAATAGCCAAAGAGGATTTATTCGCTATCTGTGCAGAAACAGTAAATTTTGATTTCCCCCTAAAAAAAATCACTGAAAGTATTTATTCATTAGAACTTTTTCATGGCCCCACTATGGCATTTAAGGATGTCGGGGCAAGATTTATGAGTCGTTGTTTAAGTTATTTTTCAAAAGGAAGTGATAAAAAAATAACCGTTTTGGTTGCTACTTCAGGAGATACAGGAAGTGCCGTCGCAAATGGGTTTTTAGACGTGAAAGGTGTAGATGTTGTTATTCTTTATCCATCATGCAAAGTGAGCAAGATACAGGAACTGCAGCTCACTACGCTTGGAAAAAACATTTCCGCTCTGGAAGTTCAGGGAACATTTGATGACTGCCAAAGCATGGTGAAACAGGCCTTTTCGGATGAGGCTTTAAACCAGCAGTTATCACTTACTTCTGCTAATTCTATTAACGTCGCACGCTGGCTGCCGCAGCAGTTTTATTATTTTTATGCACTGCAGCAATGGCCTCATCAATTAACTCCTGTCGTGAGTGTTCCAAGCGGTAATTTCGGGAATATATGCGCCGGATTGCTTGCTTATTTTTCGGGTGCGCCTATCAAACATTTTATTGCTGCCTGCAACAGCAATGACGTATTTTCTAATTATATAGTTAATAAAACTTTTATCCCTAAAACTGCAGAGGCAACTATTTCAAATGCAATGGATGTTGGAAATCCCAGCAATTTTATTCGTTTACTGGAATTGTTTGCCCACAATCATAAACATGTAAAAGAGATGATCAGCAATTGCTGTGTCAGTGATTCTTTAACAGCAGAAACTATTTTAGAAGTTTACAAAAAACACAATTACTTATTGGAACCGCATGGAGCTGTCGCTTATAAAGGGCTTCAAAGCTATTTAGAACTGCACCCAAATCAAAAAGGGATAATTCTGGAAACGGCACACCCGGTTAAATTTGATGATGTTGTACAAAAAATAATAAAAAATAAAATAGAGATACCTGCTTCTGTAGAATATCTGTTTAAGTTAGAGAAAAAAAGCTCTGTTATAAAACCTGAGTTTAAAGAACTGAAGGATTTTTTACTGGCCAAAAATTGAAAACAGCAATAGGCTGCAATTATAAAATGATTGTAAAAAAGCAAAAACAGCCATAAATGCTGTTTTTGCTTTTTTAATTATGATTAAAACTTACATTTTTAGTATGGTTTAATAACCTCTTTGGCCACTCCCTGACCATTAATCCAATTAGCTTTAAATCCATAAGGACATCCTGACGTTTCTGGATTACCATTTGCATCAACACCATAAGTAACAGTAATTTCATGTGCTAATTTATGATGAACTCTCACCCCGCTCAATGGTTTAAATAAACATGACCCGCCGAATACATCATAAACAACAGGGGTTGTTATAGCTATATCGAAACTTGCCCCGTGCCTGTTTATACCCCACATAGCAACATTACTGTAGTTGTCAATTGTTGTATCTCCTGCAACAGAAACTGATACTATGTTGTTTGCAGCTGTAAATGTTCTGGTTCTTGCAGCGCCCCAGGTACGGCTGGTTCCATCATCAAATGTCAGGATCATATTTGCTCTTATCTTATGAACAATCGGATTCCCTGCTGTAATGTTTATTAGTAAGCCGCCGTTAACATTGACAACACTATGTGTTCCATTAAAGATGAGTGATTTGCCGTCTGACAGGTTAGTAACTTTGTAATTATTAAAAGTAAGCGTTATTTCAGAACCAATTTCTCTCCATTTTATAACCTCTCCATTAATATAAGGAAGTTGGATAGTTATTGACCCCGAACGGGATCTTGTATTATTACAATTGCTGCCTGTATATGTCAATACGATTATGCCTATAGCCTTTTGTGATGAATCAACTGTTATATTACAAAAGGAAAAAGACTGCATATCTCTCGTTGTTGAAATTCCCTGCAAAGTTGAATTAGCATCGTCCAAACATAAGTTAGATTCATTTTCAACATTTGACTGATCGTTTGCGGCTATTGACTGCTGCTGCATATCATCAGCCGGAGCTATTGCTTCTTTATCTTTTTTACAACCTGTAATCAGGATGGCTGAAAAGAGTATTGCTACAATACTCTTAAATATTATTTTTTTAGTTTCCATGGCTTATGTTTTTTAAAAGTTTATAATATGAATAAATGAATTTCAACTTTAAGACGATCGTATTTTGAAAAGGTTTAACCGCGCGTAAAAAAAATAATTTTAATATTCATTACAGCTTTTTGAATTTATATTTATTACGCTTATCCTATATCTCTTCACATTTCAGAAGACCTTAAGAACAACCCGCTTTATTGGCTCTGCTGCAAATAACTCTTCGCATTGCAATTTCGAAGGCTGATTCTTCAAAGAAAAAAGCAATATATTTTGACAATGGTTTTATTGTTTGTGTGATATGGCCCTCATTTGAAGATGTCCGATTAGTTAGTGCTTGCGGCACAAAACCGGGGAATTAAAAAAAGGATCAATGATAGTAGAGTCGAGAAGCAAGGGAATGTCAGACTTAGGCTGTTTTCTAAGTAAAATGGGTATAATATAAAAGGAGTTTTTGCTTATAAACAAAAACTCCTTAATAACGTTTAATGAATAACTTCCTTTTCTCCTTTTTATACAAAAGAGGAAATCTATCCTTTTAATTGCGCAATCGCTGTCGGCCAATCCTCTATGTGATAAACCGTTTTTATTTGTCCGTTTTCTACGGTGTGAATATCAATAGACATTGAGCTGAATGATTTTGAACCATCTAATGTCATTCCCATAAATTCACCTTTGGGCGATCCGCTGAACAGGCTTCTTACAATTATTTTATTGCCGTCCTGCAGTATTTCCTGAGGCACCCATTTTAAATCCGGTATTAATTTCCAGAAAAATTGAATTTGACCAATGAATACAGCCTTTACTTTTATTTCCTTAGCACTGATTGATTGAAAATCATCTGCTAATAATTTACCCATTACAGCGGGCACATCAGTGTGCGAGTTTACAGTTAAACAATCGGTATAAAATGCTTTTACTGTGTCCTTTAAGGTTTCAGTTTTTGCTAAGTCCTTTACATTTTCCATTTTTGTTTATGATTTTAGTTTATGATTTATTGAAATTTATTTCCTGCACAAAGATGTGAAGAATATGTATATGCGTAAAGGTAACTTCTATCCTTTATATGGTAATTTTCCTCCGAAAAAAATATGATAGCTGCTTAATGAAGATATTTTTCACGAAAAGCAAGGGGCGTTTGGGAGATATGCCTGCGGAAATACTTAATAAAATAAGCGGGATCGGGAAAACCCAATGCAAAACCAACTTCTTTAATGCTTTGATTTGTATGGATCAGCAGGCGTTTGGCCTCCAGCAAAACCCTGTCATCAATCATCTGTTTAGGTGTTTTCCCTAAAACTTTTGCAGTTGCCTGATTTAACCTCTTCTCCGAAACACGAATTAACTCAGCATAAGCAGCAACTGATTTTAACTCTTGAAACTTTTGTTCAAGATGTTTTTTAAATAAAACAGAATAGTCAAGGTCGGCACCTTTTTTTATTTCTGTAAAACCTTGTTTGCGTTTTAGTCTTTCGGATGTTAACAATAGGTTATGCAGCAGATTTTTTAATATGTCATATTGATTATTGTCTGCTTCCGTTTTTAACTCATTCTCAATTAAAGAAAAAATATCAACAAATATTTTGTTTGATTTTTCTAACCTAATATTTGAAACAGAAACCTGATCATTAAACAGAATTGAACTTTGTAAAAAGGTTCGATCACTTTCTGTTTTACAGAAAAAGTCATCCGTAAAAATTAAAAGTTTTCCTTTGTAAACCGCCTTTTTATCAAACAAATGCACGTTGTTTTTATTGATAAAAAGTAAAGAGAATGGATTTATTTGTATTGGGTTAAAATCAACAATATGTATAGGTTTGCAGTCTTGGAATAAAAATATGTGATAAAAATCGGCTCGGTGGGGAAGAGAAATTGTTTTACTATGTTTAACAGTTAAATATGAAAGGTCGACTATTTCAATTTGCATTGAATGCTTATCTGCAAAAAGTATTTTTTTTATTTTTTCTGCCACTTAAAAGGATCGAGCTAATTATCATTTCATAATAATTCGAAAAGATAAAATTGCGCTTGGAAATTTTGTGTTTATATTGATAATGCCTTATAAAAACTATGACTTATTTTTCTTCATAATTGCATAAACCCTGAAACCGGCGTATGCGATTAATACAACTCCAACAGCTTCGCGGTATACAGGAAAAGTTTGAATGGCAATGTCTGAAAACAAAAACAGTAAGCCGATAACTAAATAAAGCGCAGCCATTAAATAACCTAAATAGCCTCGTACTTTATTTATCAATGGATTACTATCAGAAAGCACTATATTAATTTGTTAACTCAAATTTACGTAAAATATTAATCAATACACTCAAGCAACTTTTATTGTTAATGCTGTGAAGGGATTGCATCGAAAATCCTTTTGCCCTTGCAAAAGATTGAAGCCCTTAAACTTCGCTCAGGATAAATTTCAACCGTTCCACTTTCTTTTTCAAGAAAGGGGAACGCGAAAATAAAATAAATATTAACGGAGGAAATAATATCGAAAACTTCAATTTGTTAATTTGAAAATCAAAGAATACATTTTCAAATCACCAAATTAATTTATCTTATAGTAAACTTAATAGGCAGGTTATATTGTACCGATACCGAACGCCCGTTTTGTTTCCCAGCAGCCCATTTAGGCATTGCTTTAACAACTGTCAAAGCAACTTTATCATAACCTGGTCCGCCGTTAACTCCTCTTAACAATTTTGAATCGGTAACATTACCTTCTTTATCAATAACGAAAGTTACATAACAAGTTCCTGAAATTCCTGCTTCTTTTTCCATCTGCGGATAACCGATAGCTTCAATTTTATCTTTTATCCATTTCATCATTGCAGCTTCTCCGCCTGGGAAAGCCGGCATCTGTTCCACAATAGTGAAAATTTCTTCCTTTACCGGAGCAACAACGGTGCTTGTTTCTTCAGGTATTATAATTACATCATTGCCTTCGCCTTCGGTGGTTTTTGTACTGATTTGCGGCGGTTCCTCGGTTTGCAGCGGAGGAGGGTCTTCAGGCACATCTTCATCCGTAACCACTGGAGGTGTAAACTTAACCGTTTCCATGACAGGCGGCGGCGGCGGCGGTGGCGGCGGCGGTTCGGCCTCATCAATCGGAGGAGGCGCCGTTAAATCAATAACTGTATTATCAATTGGCACAACCAGTTCTTCCTGCTGCTGTTTTATCCATGCAATTATCATCGGCAGGCTGACAGCAAATAAAAATGTTGTCGCCGTAATAATAAGCGCAATAGTTACAGTACGGTTATATTTTACACGAAGATCATATGCTCCGTATATTTTATTTTTGTTTTCAAAAACAAGCTCATTTCGACCTTCAGCTAAAACGCTTGTCCAGTCGTTTAATAATGAATTTTCCGCCATTGTATTATTTGTTTGTAGCGTTTAACAACTCCAGTTCTGTCGGCATCATATCCACAACAGCATATTTACCAACCAGACAAACATTTAATTCGTCAACCAGATCTACAACATTTTTGTAGATTGCTTTATCATCTGCTTTGATTAGTACAGTAAGCGCATCTTTGTTTCCCTTTTCAAGATTCACAAGCCGTTTGAAAGTAGTATCAACAATCTCCTTACTTTTATATCTTTTTTCAAGGGCATCTATTGCCTCTAATGTTGGTTTATACCTGTCCAATAAAAGTTTATGTAAGCCGTCTTTCGAGAAATTAGTTTTAATCAATTCGGTTGGTGGCTTTGCATCTTTATTATTCGGCGGATAAAACTCTCCGTTGTAATAATAAATGGTGTTATCTTTTGTCATGATAAAAGTTAAGGCATTTTTTACTTTCGTTAGATCCTTTTTATCTTTAGGATCAGCAGGAAAACTTATCTCCATTGCTTTGGGCTTACTAAAAGTAGAGGTAAGCACAAAAAACGTTAGGAGCAGGAAAGCCAAATCCACCATTGGCGTCATATCTATTCGGGTAGATGATTTTTTTGCGCGTTTCTTGCCATGTTTACCATGGCCGCCGCCATCATCGGTATTTACTTCTGCCATTTATTATTAATTTGAAAATATGTTAATCTAAAAATTTGAGAATTAATTCCTTGTTGTTTTTTAACTATTCTGTATTAATGATGCATTTAAAATACATATTCCATAAATGATGTTAAAATTTTTATTCGTTTCCTTTTTCAAGGTTAGTAATTAGGTTAAATCGGTATATTTCTTTATCAGTAAATACTTTAATTACCTCTTTAACTTTAATATAATTAGCTTTACCATCCGCTTTGATAGCAAATCGAATTGGCTCATATTTGAATTCGCGGCCAATTTTTTCAGCTTTATCTTTTTGGGTTTTTGCTTGTTTTGCAGCTTCTATCCGGCCGAATTGAATCCAATCTCCTAACTGATTGTTCAAAGAATCCAAAGGAATGCCTGGAGATTTTGCGGCCATACGTCCATTTTCATCTAAATCAATAAACTTTTTAAGGGATTCCATCGGCACACCAATACTGGTCATCTTGGCAAATTCTTTTTTCTCTTTGTCCGTGAATTCAACCTTGTACTGCGCTCCCATTTTTTCAAGGGTTTTGATCCGCACATCATAGTTGTTAATATTATAATATGCTTTTCCTTTTTCATCAATAGTTACCATTATTACATTGTCGGGCAATAATTTATCGGATGTAGAAGATGGAGTATCAACAATAACAGGTTCAGAAACTCTTGCAGAAGCGGTAAGCATAAAGAACGTAACCAAAAGAAAAGCCAAATCCACCATTGGAGTCATATCAAGCGAAGGATTGCTTTTGGGCATCTTAATTTTAGGCATGTCTTTTACGTTTTATAAGTTTTTTAAAATGTAGTATGAATATGATTGAAACGGATAACGAATTTTTACATATTTACGAAATTGACTTTCTGTTTTTTAAAATACAGAATCGTAAATTATTTTTTTTATTCGTTATTAGTTACCGGCCTATTTATGGGCACTAACAGATTGTACAATTGTAAATCCTGCTTCATCCATACTGAAAGTTATTGCATCAATTTTATTGGTAAAATAATTATACATAATAATACCAACCACAGAACCAATAATACCAATAGCGGTGTTGATAAGAGCTTCAGAAATACCAGTTGCAAGAGCTGTAGTATCAGGAGCACCGGCCTGCGACATAGCAGCAAATGAACGGATCATACCAAGTACTGTACCAATCAGACCAAATAGAGTTGCAATTGTAGCGCAGGTAGAAATTACTGACAAATTTTTAGAAAGCATAGGCAGCTCTAAAGCAGTTGCTTCTTCAATTTCTTTTTGTATTGCAGCCACTTTGCTTTCCTTATCTAATGAGGAATCGGATTGAATACTTTTTAATTTTTCAACTCCGGCACGCACCACGTTTGCCAAAGAGCCTTGCTGTGCATCACAAGCACTGATTGCATCATCAAACCTTTCCGCGGCAACTAATGACTTAATGTCGCGTATAAACGACTCAATACCGCCTTTTCCTTTTGCACGGGAAATAGTCATTAAACGCTCTATAGAAAAAGTAATGATAATTAAGAAAATTGCCATAAGAATTGGTACAATGAACCCGCCTTTATACATCATTCCCAGATAATCTCCAGCTTTTGGATGCCCTTCTGCATCAAAGTGCGATGGATTTCCAAGGATGAAATTGTATATTACAATCCCAAGTAATAAACATACTACAATAGCTAATGACGCAAATATAGATTTGAATGCGTTTGATGAATTTGGTTTGCTCATTTCGATTTAATTTTTAAGGGTTAAGTTTTAAAGTTAATTCATTGAAAAAATTGAAAAATATTTTATCTTTTTTACATCATATTTTTTTACAAGGCTTCAAACATACTAAATCTATTTTGAAAGTAAAAATTTATCGTAAAACTTAATGATTTTACAAAAAAATGCCATGATGCTAACGCAAAAATAAAAAATATTATTGCAGGAATAAATACTAATTATTAAACGGTAGTTTTTAAGCTGTTAATGGTGATTTTTATTGTTTTGCGGAGATTTTTTTTCTTTGAAATAGGTCGAAATTAATGGTATTAGAGTAATAACGACAAGCCCAATAACAATATATCCAATATTTTTCTGTACCCATTCGTAACTTCCCAGGTAATATCCAATAGACGCAAGTAATCCTATCCAGGCTAAAGCTCCGAATATATTATACATCATAAAAATTTTAAAATCCACTTTTATTACACCGGCTAAAATAGGTGCAAATGTGCGGATAATGGGCAAGAAACGTCCTAGGATAAGAGTTTTACCGCCATTCCTATTATAAAACCGCTGCGTTATTATCAAATAACTTCTTTTGAAAATCAGGGAATCTTTACGCTTAAATAAAGGCGGCCCTATTTTAAACCCAAACCAGTAACCGGCCATATTTCCAATCACGGCAGCAACGGTTAAAGAAAAAATCAGAACGAAAATATTTACACCCAATAATTCCGGCTTTGAAACACATATCATCCCGGAAATAAAAATTAGTGAATCGCCGGGAAGAAAAAAGCCGATTAATAAACCTGTTTCGGCAAATACCACAAACAACAGCAAAGCGAAACCTCCATAATGAATTATGGACTCCGGGTCAGTAAGCTGTTTTAGGAATTCTATCATAAGTGCAGACTCTTTCCTAAGGCCCCTCAACAAAGGAGAGGGGGTATCAGGTGAGATATGTAAGATATCGGTTAGTTGTGAAGTTTAATTATTTGATGTTAATATTATTTTTTCCCTTTTTAAACATTCAGCCTCCTCTCTTTTAGAGAGAAGATTAAGAGGATAGGCTCCATTTATTTAAAGCTTCAATCTTCCAATATCAATTTCAGGCTTGACTGCATGCAATTCTCCTTCCCATTTTGAAATAACAGCTGTAGCAACCGCATTGCCTACCACATTGGTTGCAGAGCGCCCCATATCTAAAATCTGGTCGATGCCTAAAAGCAGCAGCAAGCCGGCAGCAGGAATATGAAAATGATCAAGCATCCCGGCAATTACTACTAATGATGCCCTTGGTATTCCCGCCATTCCTTTACTTGTTACCAATAATATCAGCAGCATTACAATTTGATCGCCAACGCTCATATCAATACCATAAGCTTGCGCAATAAATACAGTTGCAAAAGTCATATACATCATAGACCCGTCTAAATTAAAAGAATAACCCAATGGTATCACGAAGCTTATTATTCGGTTTCCGCAGCCAAACCGCTCCAGGGATTCGATGGTTTTGGGCATAGCTGCTTCAGAGCTGGCAGTGCTGAATGCCAGCAAAACAGGTTCTTTTATATAGTTTATCAATTTGAAAAATTTAATTTTCAAGGAAAAACAAATCAGAAAAAGAACTCCAAATATGAAAAGCAGCAACCCTAAATAAAATGTACCAATAAGGTATAAATACCCCGTGAGAACCCCTAAGCCTTGTTTGGCAACTACAGCAGCGATAGCGCCGAATACTCCAAGCGGCGCAAATGCCATTACATAATTTGTAACCCTAAACATAATGTGTGAAACAGATTCAAAAAAATCTATTACCGCTTTTCCTGGCTTTCCGATTGATGCTGCAGCAATACCAAAAAACAATGCGAATATTACGATTGGAAGAATTTCATTTTTGGCCATTGCTGCAACAATGCTTTCAGGAATAATATGGTCAATAAAGTTTTTAGAATCAAATGCTTTAGCTGGTTCAATGCCTACTTCTGCATTTACTGCAGGC
>CAISYK010000335.1 GCA_903889605.1 uncultured Bacteroidota bacterium | reverse complement strand
TTTAAATAAAAACGATAATAACTGAGGAAAGATAGGTATTGTTTTTTCGACCTAAATTCAAAATCCTTATTAAATTGGCCAATTAATTAAAAAATTAAAAGAGACTTTTCGCAGTCTCCTTTTATTATTGAGCCCTCGTAAGAACAAGACCCCATTTAATCTCTCCAACCACACATGGGTCTAATAGTTCACCAAATGCTAGTGTTTTTTCATTAGCATAATGAATGTAAAATCGCTGGTCTGAAGTAAAACATAAATACTCACCTAACCACCAAGTTTCATTAGCAAAATTAGCATCAATCGCCTCTTGACCGATTTTCCCCAATATGGTTACCGTCTCCTTTGTGATATTGATAGTCACATTCGCATTCGCAACATTACAAGTCCATTTTCCAAATTTGTAATATCCTGTTGAAGTCATTTCTTCATTTGTCTTTTCCATTTTTCTATTTTTTTACCTAAGATAGAAAAATTAAGCATGTAGCCAATCTTTTTTGCGACTAATTCCACTTTTAAAAGTATATGCACTTAAGGGCATTTATCTGTTAAAAAGTGACTTGCGTATTAGGTGTGAGGGCTTTTTTTTGATTTAAGACTTTTCACTATCTATTAGCACCTACAGCAAGGAATCCTGCAAATTGGGTTTCTTTTCTGCTTTTAACGTATTTTTTAAATGCTGCTTCAGTAGTATGGCCAGTTATTGCCATAAGTTCATTTATTGGAACTCCATCATCAAAGAAATTTGTTGCAAAAGACCTCCTGGCGGTATGACTACTTACCATATTATATTTTGGAATTGTTAAAATTATTTTTGAGCCACCTCTGGTTTCTCTTTTTGTTTCAAGTTCAGTTAGTCCAGCCATTTGACAAATCTTTTTTATCTCAATATTATATTTTGGTTCAACTACTTTGGGTAATTTATAATCATAAATTTTCATTATTTCTTCTGCACTTCTCAGAATAGGAAACATTGTTATTTCATCTACCTTTTTCATTCGAATTTTTAAATGCAACTGGTTTTTTATAGTGGTAAATCTATTTTTATCAAGCCTCCTTAAATCTGAATAGCGAAGACCACAATAACAATTATACACAAATAGATTTCTAACTTTACCTTGCTTCGATTCAGGGTCAAGTTCCAGAGCTTTTAATTTTTCGATTTCCTCCCAAGTCAAATAAACAGAATCAGCTTCTTCTTTACTTGTTTGAAAACCTTTAAAGGATAAATTTTTTATTAAACCAGCTTTTACTCCTTCATTTGCAAATTGTTTGGCAGTCCTTATTTCTTTAGCAATATAATTCTTGCTATAAGGTACAATAGTGTCAACACCGTTCTTTTTTTCGGTAAAAGTTGCATTTAACAAATAGGTGTTAAATGCAACAAACCAATTATAATCTATCTGGTCAAAGTCAATTTGTTTTGATGCTACTAAAAAATCTGGATTTTTTTTTCTCTCATAATTACTCATTGCTTTCCATTGTTTTAAAATTTTGGGGCTAACAAGATTGAAGGCGAAAATGATA
>CAISYK010000334.1 GCA_903889605.1 uncultured Bacteroidota bacterium | reverse complement strand
GAGGAATAAACAGGTTTTTTTTAACAGTCGAATATTGATCAACGAATTGTGAGTTCCGATCTGATTTCAAAAATCGTTAATCAATATTCGATTGCTTAAATTTTCCAAGACGCAGTATTGCCTTTTGACTTTTTTCATGTTTTCCTCGGTTTTTTTGCTTCAAAAATTAATTCACAGATAATCAGCGACATATTCGTGTATTTTTATATTTTTGGGTGTCCCGAAGATGATCAATCATGTTTATTCGAAAAAAACCCAATAAAAGTGGAGTTATCAGTATTCAGATTATTGATAAGAGTTAAGGAAAGTATAGTGTAGTAAAAACTGTGGGTAGTTCAAAGGATACATTAATGGTTCAGGTTTTATTAAAGGAAGCAAAAATTCAATTAGCACAATTAACAGGACAAGCATCACTTAATTTTGATATTGAAAGAGAACAGGAACTTATCGATTTATTTTTTAACGGGATCAAGGAAATCAGACTTGAGGGACCGGAATTGGTTTTAGGAAAATTATTTGATGAAATAGGATTTTGTAGGATCAAAGATGATCTTTTTAGACATCTGGTAATTGCCCGGTTATGTTATCCGGTAAGTAAGCTCAAAACCACCGATTATCTTTATAAATACAAAGGAATTACTATTGATGTAGAGCGTATCTACCGCTATCTTGACAAGCTACACAATAAACAAAAGGATCTGGTACAGCAAATCAGCTATGCACATACCATAAAAATACTGGATGATAAAATCAGCGTAGTATTCTATGATGTTACCACACTTTATTTTGAGATAGAAGACCAGGATGATTTACGAAAAACAGGATTCTCAAAAGATGGTAGACATCAAAATCCTCAAATTTTATTAGGGCTTTTAGTAAGTCTGGATGGTTATCCGCTAGCATATGAAATATTTGAAGGAAATAAGTATGAAGGACACACGATGCTTCCGGTCATTGAGGCTTTTAAAGCGACCTATAAACTGGAAAAGCTGGTAGTAGTAGCTGATGCGGGTTTGCTGTCTAATGACAACATAGCTGAGTTGCAAAGTAAACAATATGAATACATCCTTGGAGCAAGAATCAAGAATGAAACACATTCCTTACAGCAACAAATACTGGCTTTGTCTCTGGGTAATGGCCAGTGTACAGAACTTGAAAGAGAGACTCATACCCGGTTGATTTTAAGCTATTCTGAATCAAGAGCAAAAAAAGATGCAGTTAATAGAAAACGAGGGTTGGATAAACTGGAACGCAGTATCAAAAAAGGGAAACTGTCCAAGAAAAACATTAATAACAAGGCTACAATAAATACCTGAAATTAGAAGGAGATGTAACGATCAGTATCGATTACGACAAATGTAAAGATGATGCAAAATGGGACGGGCTTAAAGGATATATCACAAATACAATACTCTCAAAAGATAAGGTCATCGAGCAATATGGAAATTTATGGAAGATTGAAAAGGCTTTCAGAATATCAAAAACTGATTTGCGGATAAGACCTATCTATCACCGTCTCAAGCATCCCATTGAAGCTCATATTTGTATCGCATTTTGTGCTTACAAAATATATAAAGAGTTAGAACGCCAACTTAAAAGTAAAGAACCAAAATTAAGTCCAGAGAAAGCAATTGATATCGCCAATACTATCTACAAAATTACGATCACAACCCCTTTCTCAAACACTCAAGAATCAAGATTGCATCTGCCAAACGAGGAACAAATTAGGTTACTCAAACTGTTCGGGGCTTAGTTGGGTGTCCCAGCGGGGAAAACAGGAGGAATAAACAGGTTTTTTTTAACAGTCGAATATTGATCAACGAATTGTGAGTTCCGATCTGATTTCAAAAATCGTTAATCAATATTCGATTGCTTAAATTTTCCAAGACGCAGTATTGCCTTTTGACTTTTTTCATG
>CAISYK010000333.1 GCA_903889605.1 uncultured Bacteroidota bacterium | reverse complement strand
GTACCGGAATCCTTTACATTAATACTGCGTTTAAAAACCGACTTAACTAAATCGCCTAATGTTCCTATCACTATTAAGATAGAAGCAATAACCATCCAGTCAGCCCTGCTTATGCTTGTATACCATCCGGAAATAATATACGCGACAGTAAAACTTGCAATTGCCCCGCCAATGCTTCCTTCCCAAGTTTTACCTGGAGAAACACGAAGAAATAATTTATGTCTGCCAATTGCTGAGCCAGTCAGGTAGGCGCCTGAATCATTACACCAAAGAATAAAGAAAAAACCAAATAACAGCTGATAATTATATGTTTGCCCGATGGTGCCAATGAAATTCAATATTGCAAACGGAATAGCTACGTAAAATATTCCAAGCAATGTGAATGCAATGTTTCTAAATGGATCAGCAGCTTTTAAATAAAGTTCAATAATAAAAACCAGAAAGATAATGGGAATAATAATTACTAAAAAACGGGGATCCAATAAGGCTATTCCGTTTTCAGAATGCATACAAACCAATGCGCTGCCTGCAAATAAAAGCGCGCCTATAATTGTTCCTACTAATTTTTGAGGCTTGCTTCCCTCCTTCTGAGATAAGTTATAAAATTCCCAAATACCCAAAATGGTTATTATTAAAAACAGAACTGAGAATGAAAATTGATTCCAGAATGTACATCCTAAAAGAACGGATACAAATACTATTGCGGTAAGAACTCGTTTGGTGAAGTTATTCATGATTTTATGGTTTGGTTAAAATTACATTATTTTATCATACCCCCACTCCCATTACTAATATATCATCGGTTTGTTCCGTATCTACGCGATAATCAAGAATAAATTTTTCGAATGCCATCCCTTGATCATACATTGTTTTATTTTGAGTAGATAAGATTAATTCTTTAAACCGCTTTTTAGTTAATTTTATTTCGCCTTCTGTCCCTCCAAATTGATCCGCATATCCATCACTGAAAATAAAAATGCTGTCTCCTGAATTTAACTTGAATTGATGATTTGTAAAAGGATGAACATCTTCGTTCATCCCAATGGATTGTTTGTCACCTTTGATTTCCATAAATTCACCATTCTTAATTAACCATAAAGGATTATTAGCGCCGGCCCAATCTAATGTTTTTGTGTTTGTATTATAGGCACAGATTGAAATATCCATACCGTCTTTTATTTCCTCTTCGCTTTTTGAAAAATTTTCAACTACAATTTCTGCTGTTTTATTTAATATTGCAGCTGGCTGAATAAGATTAAATTCACGAACAGCTCTATTAAGCGCATTATTGCATAGCACAGAAACCATTGCTCCTGAAACACCATGCCCTGTGCAGTCACATGCAGCAAACAACACCAAATCACCGACAGGTTCCATCCAATAAAAATCACCGGCAACAATGTCCTTTGGTTTGTACAGTATAAATGAATTTGCAAGATATTGTTTTACTATCCGGGAAGGAGGGAGAATAGCTGTTTGTATGCGTAAGGCATATTCAATAGAATCTAATATCTCACGGTTTTTTACTTCTACAATTTCTTTTTCATGCATTAGGTCTAATGTACGCTCTTTTACTTTTTTTTCCAGCACCAGATTTTGTTCCGACAAGATGACTTGCTTTTCTTTTTCTTTTTGAATATTCTGTTCAGAAAGCATTTTAATTTCTGAAAGCTGCAGTATTAATTCTTCCTGATTGAGCCCATTCCTTTTGCCGATAATAACAGCTATGGTTAAAGGAATTATTAGTAATCCTATAATACGAGAAAACTCAAAAAGGCCATTCATCGAAACTTGAATGTGATGGGAACTGAAATTAGCACTGGCAATTACGGCAATAATAATAACTGTAATAACAACAATTCCGAATATAAAAAAAAGCGCAGAAAAAAAACCATATTTAATAAACTTTACTTCCCATTTCTTTTTGCTGTTTCCCTTAAAAAGCAAAACAATATCAACAAAAAAATTATATACCAAAAAAATAATTGATGCGGTTTTTATTAACCCAGAAACCTTATAATATTGAAAAATTGTCTGAATTATAATCAAGACAATCAGAATAATAGAAAATCTAATTAACGGTTTTTTGGAACGTACTTTATCAGTTAATATAATAGAAAGGTAAGTAGCTAAAAAGGCTAAAGAATATGCAGATAATGAAGAAAACAAGGCATCTGCAAACGAAGAGAAAGGGAATAAATCTGAAACAAGGCTTAGAGAAAAAAGAATACAAAAAACAGAGAAATAAAAATTCTCAATACTTTTTTTGTGAAATAGAAATAAAATTAAAAGCACCAGTCCGATTGCAAGATAAAAGAATAATAATAAAATTGAAATCTCAACCTCTAAATATTCCGCCGCTGTTTTCTCTTCTTTCCTCTTCTGTTCCCCTATTTCAAATTTCCCGCTTACTGATTCTGAAATATCAGAATTAACCATAATTATTTCAATGGTTATTGTTTTTTCAGGAAATGTAAAAGAACAATATCCTTCTTCCTCTTCCTTAAGTAAAACGAACCTTTTTGTTTTAAATGATTTTACAGTTTTAATTATCTCTTTCCCGTTAATTTTGACTAATAGTGACCCCTCATTGACATATCGGAAAATAAAAGTTTTATTTAACAAATTTGAATCGACCTCAAAGATTGTTTTAAGTACAATTTTGTCTGCATTTTCAGGATCTAATGTATCGGGTTTGCATTTTGGATAATGCGCCAGCTCTTTACTGTTTTTATATATTTCAGCGTCCCAGGTAAACTGATTAAAAATGGTTATAAAATGTATCGAATCACCGCTCTTGGGCTTCACGCCCATAAAATGCAAAGTGTCAGATTTACCTTGGCTTGCCGCAAAACAAAACAATAATATTATAAATAGATAAGCTCTTTTCGATTTCATCTGTATGTCTTTCAAATATTTGTCTATATTAGCAAAAATTTAAATACCATGAAAAAATTTATTCTCCCATCATTAATTTTAGTAGTAATTTCTTTTATCCCATTATTATTTAAAGATCCGGTAACCGGAATGACCCCAGGATATATAAATTGGAGTGACAACCTAATAACGTTTTTAATTATTCTGTTAGTTGTCAGAAGATATAAACTGGTTTATTTTAATGGCAGCATCAGTTTTGGCAATGCTTTTAAATACGGGCTTAAAATTTCACTTTGTTATGCGGTAATCGCTTCAATTGTTTTTTTGATTTATGCAAAAATTAATGAAGATTCCCTGCTGAAGGAGATGAAAAACGCCTTTGAAATAATACAAGAGAAACAGATGGAAACACAAGGTTCTTCTTCAGCAAGCAATGAAAAAATCATGAACACAATGTTTTCAGCCTTAAGTAATCCATATATAATGAGTGTCATGAAACTTTTGGGTGCTTTAATTTACGGACTTATTTGTTCACTTATTTCTGCTGCAATTTTAAAAAGCAAAACCGAAAATGAAAATTAATTACACGATATTTAGGCTAAAATAATTGAGAATACTGCAGCGACTAAAGGAGTCTGTTTCTGCGATTTTTCTAAATATTACTGCAAATCGGTATTGAATATCTACTTCTCAATAAAGATTAACTTTGAAAACCTGGTTTTCATTTTTAGAAATAATTTCAATATAGTAAATACCCTGCGGAAGTCCAGAAACATTAAACTGTGAATCAATCAAATTATTTCCAGCAAAGTATTCTTCTTCTATTACATTTTGTCCTAAAGTATTTTTCAATATTATTTTACAAACGCCGCCCGAAATGCATGAACCTTTAATATAAAGCAGACTTTTCGCAGGGTTTGGAAAAACTGTAAAATTTTCTTTAGGTAAAGATGCTGCTATTACCGCGGTAGCTGTCTGAGGCAATAAAGCAACAGCAGCCTTAATAGAAACAGGCAAATGATTGCTCATATAATACAAGGCATTTAATACCTGTGGAGGAACCGAAGAGTTTGCAGGAGGGTCAATAAGTGCAAGACTAGTATGATTCCCATCATTCCCTATTACATTGAATGAACCAGGAATGTATCGAATAGAATTAGTGCCTTGAATAATAGGTTCTGTGCAGAGGATATGATCAAATCTGCGGTCAATACCTCCTGTGGCACCGCAGTCGCCGGGGTCTGTAATACGAGTGTTTTCAGTTAAATAATTTGCAAAAGCTCCTGGGTCATTTGACCAGTCGCCAGGTTGATTGGGCGGATCATAAAAACGCGCATTTAAGTTTGAAGAATTTACCATATCCTGAAAACAGGCTTCTGTCGAGGATTGCGTATTAAAATCACCCATAAAAATATAATTGCCTGGAGAGGTTATATTCGTATTTAACCAGCTCATGGCTCCGCCTATTTCCGTCTCGCGTACACTTGCACTATTTGCTCCTGACTTATCGTGAACAAGTATGATATTAAGAAAAACAGTATCACTATTTGCACTTAGGTTTGGATCTTTGTAATATAATTTGTGCAGATTTATATCACTAATATTCGGATCGCCAGAATAAATAGTGGTTGTCCCTACATAAGCCAGTTTAGATGTTTTAAAATAAAGCATGTTTTCTTTTGAATATCCCGAAACATTTGTAAAACTTGAATGTCCATAGCATCCTAAGCATAACGAGTCAAGCACATGCTGAATAACTTTAGTTTTGCTGAATGATGATGGACTGGCATCCATTTTTTCCAATCCAATTATATCAGGGTTTTCATACCTGAGAATGGTTCTTAGATAATCATGTTTGTTGGCTGTAATTAATGCGGGACAGCTCGATGTAGAAGGAAAACCATAATCGAGGGTATTGTAAGCCATTATCTTCAGCGTATCTGTCTGAACCGGCTGAGCAAATGAATAAGAAAACATAAAAAGCAATGCAGCTATGCTTGCTGAAAGACTTTTTAGTTTATCTAAAACATAATTTGAATTACTATTATGTCTGAATAGATTCAATTTAAATGATATTTCGTGAAATTCAACTTCAATATTATATTTATAAATGTAATTCAAAAAATTATGAATTCAACAGAAGACCCGAAATATATTTATTTTAAATCAAAGTGCAGTATTCACAATTGATATGAAAAATCTGTAAGATGCTGCCTTATCAATTAAATCATTATGAAAGGAATATCTTAATACCAATAAGAATGCCGGCAAGATATAGCTATTTATGCTTAGCCCCCTTAATTCTGAAAAGGCAGCCGCAATCTTTTATCTAATAAAATTAAAAGAGGTTTAATAAATTGCAGTTGTATAGAGCAAATTGAAAGCAACTGTTCATGAAAATGAATCAAACCAATTTTCAAGTTATTAATGAGGAAATATAAACCTTTATTTATCTAAAATATCGGCATCCTGCATAATAACATCAAAAAAGTACCCGGAACCAAAGTCTTTATCTAACGAAATTTTGCCTTCAGCAGTAATAAGATCCCCTACTTTCACTTCTTTGTCAATAGTTATTGTTAAGTCATTTTTCCCTGAAAAACTTGTACCATCCTCAATATGTATCCAGTTGCTGCCCAAAATGTTTGAACTGTATTTGGTAACTTTCCCTTTAACTTTTACCGTTTTGCCGGAATATGATTTTTTATCCTCCAGCAATTTAGCAATGGAAGTGACATCTTTAACGTGCTTAATTTTTAAATCATTTTTGTTAGCACTTTCTTTATCGGATTTGTTTTTTTGTGAATCATCAACAATGCTCTCTGAGCCTGGTTTAAGCTTCAATTTGGCAACTAATAAAACTTCTTTAAAAGTTCTATTCAATTCCTTGCTGGTCCAGTCTGTCATCATTCCAAAATCATCGAATGTTAAGGTCTGGCCTGGAGTAACTTTTACTTTCACCACTGCCAGCCATTCTTCTTTATCACCTTCTTTTACACGCAGATAGGTATACCCGCCAGCCGGCAATACTTCTTTAACAACTACAGTGTGTACCACAGCAGGAGCCTTATGCGTAGTATCAGCGGGCGCAGCAGGGGCAACAGGCAAACCTGCTAACAAATTTACTCCTCCTATTTCCGGGTTTGAACTAATACTGCTGAGAAACACAATTTCTTTAAATGTCCGATCTAATTCAGTGCTGTGGAATTCACCCATTTGCAAACCGCTTTGAAAATAATAAGTTGCTCCTATTGTAGGTTCAAATAATGGCGCTGCCATCCATTGTATTGAATCAACATCTTTAATGCGTTCTTTTACTCGAAGATATGTGTAATTTTTTGTCTGAAGTATTTCTTCAACAATAACTTTGTGAGCAAATAGTTTAGGAGCGTTGGCCGTCTGGGAATAAATCTTTGAATGAAATAAAGAAAATACAGTAATTGCGGCAAGGAAAATAAGTCTCATTAAGTTTATGTATTAAGAAATAATTATTTAAGATAAGTCAATTGTTATTATTCGGCATTCTGGACTATAGAAAGAAGCTTTATTCAATTCTAAAATAAATGTCATATTACATAAATCCAATAAAAAAAATACAGATAAATGTCATATAAATCCTTTTCTAATAATTTCAAAAAATGTTACTAAATCTCACAATATTTCAGTTCCTACTTAAATGAAAGTCAGTTGAAACAGCATGATTTTTTTGTACAATTAAAAAACTGTCTTACTTTATCGGATCGCCTATTTTGTAGTCTTACACAAAGGACTGCTTATTATATTGGCCAAAAAATGATTCATATCATTTTTTATAGATGTTAATATCTTCAATTTTGAGCAGAATTATTGCAGCTGTAAATGAAAAACATTATTATGAAACGAATTTTAGACATTATTTTCTCCTCAAAAACTTCAATTATTATACTTATTATACTTGCCGCAGCAATGGGCTTAGGCACTATTATTGAAGACAAATACGACACAGCAGCCTCGAAGGAACTCATTTATAATACCAAATGGTTTGAGCTGCTGTTTATAATACTTGCTTTAAATTTTATCGGACATATTAAGACATTCAATATGTGGCGTAAAGAGAGAATAGGGGGTGTAGCTTTTCATCTTGCATTTATTGTAATGATAATTGGTGCAGGCATTACACGTTATTTTGGGTATGAAGGCAATATGCGCATCCGTGAGGGAGAAGCCTCAAATATTTTATACAGCTCTAATCCATATCTGAGAATTTCATTAACTGATAAGAGCAAAACGTATAACAAGGATTTCCCTGTTAATTTTGGCCAATTTTCGGATAATTCTTTTCATACTGAAATTCCTACTGATGAAAAAGGCAAAATAGAAATCAACTGCAGAGAATTTATACAAAATGCTGTAGAAAAAATAGATGAAAATGCGGCAGGAGGTAAAGACCTAATTGAACTTATGGTTCAAACTGAGACTGGGAAAGAAAAAATATTTATTGAAAAAGGGGAAACAAAAAATATAGGAAAGATTATAATTTCTTTTAATAACGATAAATCAAAAAATGCCGTTCAAATTGTAGAAAAGGATGGGGCGCTGCAAATATCTTCTCCAAATGAAATTAGAACGACAAATACCAGTCAAACTGAAAATGATACAATAAAAAAAGATACACCTGCAGAATTTAAAAACAATTATATTTACAGTACCCCAGAAGGAGCTTTTATGTTTACAAAATTTTATAAAAGCGCTGTTAAAAAGATAGTCAGTTCTCCAACCGAAACAAGCGAATCCAGTGGGTTAATATTTGATGTAAAAATCAACGACAAAAATCATGAAGTTCCTATATTATATTCCTCAGGACAGGTTGCCAGCAATAACGATTTTATTTTTGACGGATTGTCTTTAAAAATAGCCTATGGCAAAAGAGCTTTTGAACTTCCTTTTTCAATATACTTAAAAAAGTTTATTTTAGAAAGGTATGCCGGTTCAGAAAGCCCTTCTTCATATGCAAGTGAAGTAACAGTAATTGACAACCGTACAAACTTTAAAAAAGATCATAGGATATTTATGAATAATATTTTGGATTATGACAATTACAGATTTTTTCAATCGTCATACGATCAGGATGAAAAAGGCACCATACTTTCTGTTAATCATGATTTTTGGGGTACTTGGGTATCCTATTTTGGATATATTCTATTAGCTATCGGTTTTATTCTAACTTTATTAAATAAGAATTCTCGTTTCCTAATGCTGAGAAGAAATATTGTTGAAATAAGAAAAGAGAGAAAAGCCGGAATACTTACAATTGTATTGGTTTTAGGTTTCAGCACTTGTCTTTTTTCTCAGGACACAATACTCCCTGCCGTTGACCCAGTGCATGCCGACAAATTCGGTCATTTAATTACCCAATCCGTGGACGGCAGGTTTGAACCATTGCATTCATTGGCTTTTGACGTACTGCATAAAATAGCCCGAAACGACAAATTCAATATTGAAGGTAAAGGCAAAATGGACGCTATGCAGGTTTACCTTGATATGATGGCAGATCCTGAATTTTGGAAGGCGCAGAAAATTGTTTATATAAAAGAGCAGTCCGTAAAAGATATAATTGGAATTACTACCAAACAAGCTTCATTTTTCGATTTTTTTGATAAGGATTCTAAATATAAATTAGAAAAATTTGCTGAAGAGGCTTTCAGAAAAAAACCCGCAGAACAAAATAATTTTGATAAAGAAATAATAAAAGTTGATGAACGCTTAAATGTTTTTATGATGGTGTTTCAGGGCAGTATTTTGAAAATATTCCCGGAACAAGGCGCCCCTAATAACAAATGGGTAAGCTGGAACGAACCGGCTGCAAAAATGCCTTTAACCGGAGTAATAAATATTATTAATCAGGATCTGCAGTTAAAAACATTTAATTACTCCGGCATTATGCTGAAGTACATTCAAACTGTAATGGAATCACAAAAATCCGGTAATTATTCAAAAGCAGATAAAATACTGGGGTATATTGCAAGCGCACAGCGACAAGGCTCATCGGCTGACTTACTGCCTTCTGAAGCCAAAATAAATGCAGAAATATTTTATACTAAAGCGCAGATATTTATTGTACTTAAAAACTGCTATGCAGTATTAAGCATTCTCCTCCTTTTGCTTGCATTTATTGATAATGTAAGAACTAAAAAGAGTAAACTAGTTAATACTTTACTGAATATTTGTATTGTCCTTTTGGGGGCTGGATTCCTTTACCAAACCTTCGGTATGGCGCTTAGGTCTTATTTGCTTGGATACGCTCCATGGAGTAATGGATACGAAGCATTAATTTTGGTATCATGGGGTACATTGCTTGCAGGATTCAGCTTTGTGAGGTACTCAAAAATTACTTTGGCGGCTACAGCATTACTTGCGTTTTTTATTCTTATGACTGCAAGCCACAGCAGTTATGACCCGCAGTTAACCAATCTAACTCCAGTATTAAAATCATACTGGCTTATTATACATGTGGCGGTCCTAACAATCAGCTATGGCTTTTTGGGCTTAGGATTTATTCTTGGAATAATGAATTTGTTTATATATTTATTCAAAACAAAACAAAATCACGAACGTTTAGATTTACTGATTTTGGAACTCACTTACATTAATGAGATGAATTTGACTGTCGGACTTTTTTTAGCCACAGTAGGCACATTCCTTGGAGGAGTTTGGGCAAATGAATCGTGGGGAAGATATTGGGGCTGGGATGCAAAGGAAACCTGGGCGCTGATAATTGTTATAACATATACAGTTTTGCTCCATTTAAGGTTTATACCTAAACTAAAAGGAAAATATCTTTTTAATGTTGCATCCATTATAAGTTTTGGCAGTGTACTAATGACATTTTTTGGTGTAAATTACTTTCTATCAAAAGGGATGCACAGTTATGGTGCAGGAGATCATGCAATTTTCCCCCTTTGGGCTTGGGGAATAATAATATCAATCCTGCTGCTTATAGTCGCGGCAAAAATAAAAGAAATGATGATAAATAAATATATTGATACGGAAGTAAGCTCAGAACAGGTTCCGGAAAGCTAAGAAAACAAAAAATATTATCATTTTTATGTACATTATTATTAATTTTTAATTTTCAAAAAAACAAAAAGTTCTAATTTTTAAACAATAATCTAAATGAAAAAAATATTTCTTACAACTGCTATAGCTGCTTTATTATGTGCATGTCAGTCAAATAAAAATTCAAATATCCCTGCAGGTGTTCACACCGCAGTTGTTGAAGAAGTTCTGCAAACAAGCCAATACACTTACCTTCATGTAAAAGAAGGTGCTGTAGATCAGTGGCTGGCGCTGCCTAAAATGCAGGCTTCTGCCGGAGAAACCTATTATTATATGGGAGGTCTTCCTATGAATGATTTTGCAAGCAAAGAATTAAACAGAACTTTTAAAGAAATTTTATTCCTTGAAGGTGTAAGCACAAGCCCTGAAAATATTGAAACCAGCGGTACTAAGGATACTCAGCAGCCTGCTTCCGGTTTAAGCCAGGAAAATACAGAAAGCCCTGCTCCGCCGGATGCACATACTATAGTTGCCGAAGAAGTGCTTCAAACAAGCCAATACACATATATCCGCGCAAAAGACGGCAATGGTGAACAATGGCTGGCTGCTAAAAAAATGGACGCAGCTAAAGGTGAAACATTTTATTTCACCGGTGGATTACAGATGACAAATTTCGAAAGCAAAGAATTAAAAAGGACTTTTCAGAATATATTATTTCTTGATAATTTATCTGCTGTTAAAGCACCTTCAGAAGGAAATAATACTTCCGCAGGTTCACAAAAGGCACCAGTTTCATCAACTGGTTCATCAATTGCTCTTGACAAAAAAGAAATAAAAATGAAACACACAAAAGATGATATAACTATTGCTTCATTGCTTGAGAATAAAAAATCATACGCAGGAAAAACCATTAAAATGACAGGAGAGGTTGTAAAGTTCAGTCCCGGCATTATGAAAAAAAACTGGATACATCTTCAGGATGGAACTGATTTTTCAGGAAAATTTGATTTAACTATTACAACAGATATGGAAGTAAAAGTGGGAGACAAGATAACTGTTGAAGGAAAAATAACCTTAGACAAAGATTTTGGGTTCGGGTACTTTTATGATGTAATAATGGAAGATGCAAAACTCAAAAAATAAATATTTTTAAAAAATCCACATGACAAACAAATTTTCTTTAGGCGTTTTATGCGCAGCAATTAGTTTCACTTTTTT
>CAISYK010000332.1 GCA_903889605.1 uncultured Bacteroidota bacterium | reverse complement strand
CATTTATTAAAATACGCAGAAGAGCAATTAGCGGTAAAAGCAAATCATCCAAATTTTAAAGCTGGTGATACTGTTACTGTTCACTATAAAATTAAAGAAGGCGAAAAAGAACGCGTTCAGCAATACCAAGGTGTTGTTATTCAGCGTAAAGGTTCTGGTGCTACTGAATCATTTACAGTTCGTAAAATGAGTAATTCTGTTGGTGTGGAGCGTGTATTTCCTTTGTTTTCTCCGTATATCGACAAAGTGGAAATCAACAAAGTTGGTGTTGTTCGCAGAGCACGTGTATTCTATCTTCGAGGATTAACAGGCAAAGCTGCCCGTATTGCTGAGAAAAAACACTAATAGATTATTATATTCGTAAAAACCCCTACCCTTCCCTTTCCAGGAAGAGATGGGGTTTTTTATTTAGAGTCTGTCTATAATTTCCAATTATTTCGTAATTTCTGTTTTAAAATCTTCATTTACAATAGAAAACTTCTGATTTTCAAAACTACGAAAGACTAGAACCAGAAAATTATAGTTCAATTTACCGACTATATCTAAAGGCACTATGTGTCCTCACTCCAGCACTCTCCAAAGAGGATGGTTATAAAAAAAACAGCATGACTTTAAAAGAAGAAATAGAAAAACGCAGAACCTTCGGTATTATCTCTCACCCGGATGCCGGTAAAACTACTTTAACAGAAAAGCTGCTTTTATTCGGCGGAGCGATCCAAACTGCTGGAGCTGTAAAATCCAACAAAATAAAAAAACATGCTACGTCCGACTTCATGGAAATTGAGCGTCAGCGTGGTATTTCGGTGGCTACTTCTGTAATGGGGTTTGAATATAAAGGCGTTAAAATAAATTTATTGGACACTCCCGGCCACGAAGATTTTGCTGAAGATACATACCGCACCCTCACAGCCGTTGATAGTGTAATAATGGTTATTGACTGCGCAAAAGGTGTTGAACCTCAAACACGAAAATTGCTTGAAGTATGCCGTATGCGCAATACTCCTGTTATTGTATTTATCAATAAAATGGATCGTGAAGGAAAAAACCCTTTTGATTTACTTGATGAAATCGAAAAAGAACTGCGCATCGACCTCCGTCCATTAACATGGCCTATCAGCATTGGGAAAACTTTTAAAGGTGTTTATAATCTATATGAAAAAAGTTTAATCCTTTTCAATCAGGGTGAAAAACAATCAGAAGCGAATTCTATTGAGATAAAAGATTTAAATGACGGAGTAATTGATGAAATTATTGGTGAAGAATTTGCCAATATATTACGTCACGATGTTGAATTGATTGAAGGTGTTTATTCAGAATTTGAGGTGGAAGATTACCTTGAAGCAATGATTTCTCCGGTATTTTTCGGCAGTGCTGTAAATAATTTCGGAGTTCGTGAACTTTTGGATGGATTTATTAAAATTGCCCCTATTCCTCGTTCCCGAGAAACAGATTTAAGAATTGTGCACCCTGACGATAAAAATTTCAGCGGATTTGTATTTAAGATTCACGCCAATTTGGATCCTAAGCATAGAGATAGAATTGCCTTTTTAAGGATATGTTCCGGCAGATTTGAAAGGAATAAAAATTATTACCATGTTCGTGAAAACCGAACTTTAAAATTTTCAAATCCTACCGCTTTCATGGCTCAGGAGAAAAATGTTGTGGATGAAGCTTTTCCTGGTGATATTATCGGCTTATACGATTCCGGTATTTTTAAAATCGGCGATACACTTACAGAAGGAGAAAAAATGAATTTCAAAGGAATTCCTCAATTCTCACCCGAACTTTTTAAATATGTTGTAAACGCTGACCCATTAAAAACTAAACAGTTAAATAAGGGGCTTGAACAACTTACAGATGAGGGGGTTGCGCAGTTGTTTACAAAGAAAACTGATAATAGAAAAGTGCTGGGTACTGTTGGGGCACTTCAGTTTGAAGTAATTCAACACCGCTTAAAAAGCGAGTACTCTGCTTCATGTAATTTTGAACATATTTCCCTTTTTAAAGCTTGTTGGATAAGCAGTAAGAATAAGAAAAAGCTTGAAGAGTTTATATTTGAGAAACTTCATCACATGGCAACAGATAAAGAAGGCCGGCCTGTATTTTTAGCAGAATCAGCATGGGCCCTGCAGATGGCTCAGGAGAAAAATCCGGAAATCAAATTCCACTTTATTTCTGAGTTTAAAGAATAGGCCACCCCAGCCTCCCCGAAGGGGAGGAGTACTAACACGCTTGCCTAAAATTTTGCATAGGTATTCAGTTCCTCCCCTTCTGGGAGGTTAGGAGGTCTTCTTTTTTATATTTATTGAACAATTAGTTTAGCTGTACTTCTGACATTATTTGTCTGCACACCTATAGTATAAAAACCTTTGGCTAAAGCTGAAGTATTAATTGCCGCAAAATGTCGGCCTTGAGCAAGAGAACCTTTGTTGTCGGAATAAACCAGTTTCCCGGTTACATCATTTACAAATATTGTGACTGAAGCTAAAGCAGTTAATTCAAAATTTAACTGAGCAAATTCATTTTGATTAGCCGGGTTAGGAAATACATTTAAATTCAAATCCATTTTATTTTCTTTGATTCCCGCAGCTGAATTTTTTGTACCGCGGATCATAATATCGTCAATTGAAATTAAGTTATCATCAAATGAATTATGATGGATAGCAATAAAAACGTTTTGATTTGGATAAGCATCCAATGGGGCAGAGAATGGATGAAGTATACCTTGGAATGCACCAGTCGGACGACCTGGATTTGCTTCAATATAAGTACCATCAAATCCATGAATGAATCCAGGACTTGAGAATGTATGATTAGCAAAGATAGCTGAATCACCAGGAACAGAAGAAATTTGTGTCATTTCAGCTGCAGTAAACAATGTATCTTTAAATGAAAGATCACTATTATCCGTTGTAGAAATCAGTACCTGGTAGCCGTCGCAATAACGAGGAGTTTGGGATGGTGCAGATTTCCAGAATAGGGTATCATGTTCTCCCAATAAAACATTTGGAGTAATAAGCCAGTTGCTCGCAGCAGCAGGTGTTGGAAACCACGAACTTGCCCCAAGTGCTACGTTGCCCGCTGTATCAACGTCTGCATAAGGCCTTACGGGATACCATCCGCCTTCACGTGTTCCGCCTGGCGCACCATCCGGTAATCCATCTGCATCAAAGCTGTACCACATTGTGTCAGTAGCCACTCCTGGAGGCGGTATGACATCTTTAATAAAATAATAATCGTAAAAACTTTGGTAATTAAAACTCTCATACATTAATGTATCCTGCCCTTTTGAAGTAAACGCGCCAAACAACATAAAGCCGGCCAATAAAGTGTAAATTCTTTTCATGTGATTTGATTTTTTTGAGAATAAAATTAAAATTTTAAATAAATATTCAAGGAACAAATTTAATCAAAAAATTCAGCAGATTTTTGCTCAAAAAGTAAAATAATTTGAATTTACTTAATGTTTCTTTTTTTGCTATTGAGATTGCAGAGTAAATCCTTTTGCCCTTGCAAAATATTGAAGCCCTTCAGCTTCGATCTGGATAAACTCCCCCCTATTTATTTTTTCAATAAAGCGGAACGGTCAAATAATTATAACTGAAATTTATATTTACAATGTTTGGCTATTTTATATTGCAGTTGAACGAAAACTGAAACATTTCGCATTTAGGCAGCCGTATTTTCGCATGTTTAATTTAGCGGTAATAAATGAAAATGTCAGCATGAAAAAAAAATTATTCTTATTCAGAGAATCCTTAATTTGTTTACTCCAATTTAAACATGGATATATTATTTCATGGTTAATTACTATTATTTCTATTCTTATTTCGTCTGGTTCTACTGCACAAGTATATACTGGAATTGGCGGAAATATCACAAATAACGGTCAAGAAACATATTTTAATCTTTTTGTTACTGGTCTTGTACCGGCTCAACTTGACAGTGCATTTGGAGTTGAACAAGTGTGCTTAAATATTAACCATCCTGATAACAAAGAATTAATAATTTCGCTCGAGTCTCCTGACGGCAAGGTGGTAAAACTTTTGCAGGAAGGCAGTTTATCCGGGGCAAATTATACAAATACATGTCTTGACAGCCGGACTGATTCATCTATAACACTTACAAATGCGCCTTATACAGGTACTTATAGGCCAATAGGATTTCTAGGTCGCTTTAACACTGGGCAAACAGGAAATGGTTTATGGAAACTTATAGTTAAGGATTATCTGGCCAATTCAAACGCCGGATCGCTGATAAGCTGGAACATAAATTTCGGCAGTTCCCCTGCCAAGCCGGTAATATTTACTTCTTCCAATCTTCCAATTGTTTCTATTAATACCAACAATCAAGAAATAACCGAAACAGATTTACTTGTAAACATGGGTATAATAGATAATGGAATTGGTCAAAGAAATGACACAATGGATATTAGGAATAATTATAATCAAAAAGCTATGATTCACATTAGAGGGAACACTTCTAAAAATTTTGAAAAAAAATCGTATGCTGTTGAAACAAGAGACATGTCAGGAAATCAAATTGACGCAGCAATACTTGGAATGCCATTGGAAAATGATTGGGCATTAACAGCTTCGTATGCAGATAAAACTCTTATCCGGAATCCAATTACTTATGATCTTTTTCGGGAAATGGGTCACTATTCTCCGCGTTTTAAAAATGTGGAACTAGTAATTAATAATGAATATATGGGTATTTACGAATTTATGGAAAAGCCAAAACGCGACAACAGCAGAATTGATATTTCAAAGCTTCTCCCTGATGAAAATTACTATCCTGATATTACGGGAGGGTATATATTAAAAATTGACAGGCCGGAAGCCGATGGTTGGTACTCATTAATTGGAGGGAATGCACAAAACAATTCAAGTTTCTATTACCAATATGTATATCCAAAAGACATTGATATTACCGTTCCTCAAAAAGACTATATTAAATATTTTATGGATACTGTGGAAACAGTAATAAATTCAGCCTCATTCGCTAATCCGGCAACGGGATATCGAAAATATTTAGACGTGGAATCTTTCGTCGATTTTTTTATAATTAATGAACTCAGCAAAAATGTAGATGCCTATCGGTTAAGTACCTATTTGTATAAAGATAATATTTCCTATGGTGGAAAATTGCATATTGGTCCGGTATGGGATTATGATATTGCCTGGCATAATGCTGATTATGCCAATTCATTTAATCCCTCAGGCTGGCAATATCAGATTCCAGATACGGTGCATCCCAGTCCTGCGTGGTGGGGCCGTTTTTTACAGGATACTTATTTTTCAAACAAGCTTGCCTGCCGATGGGAATTTCTGCGTCAGGGAATTTTGTCCAACAATAATTTGAATAATTATGTTGATGCAGCTGCCAACTCCTTGGATGAAGCACAACAGCGAAATTTTACACAATGGCCCATTATGGGGACTTATATTTCTCCCAACACTCAAAATCAATATAATGCTGATTATCCCGGCGAAGTAACGGATTTGAAAAACTGGATTACTAACCGCACAGCTTGGATGGATGCTCATATCCCAGGAGTATGCAGTGTTGGAATTGAGGATATTGAACTTTCCGAAAATTCAATCCTCCCCTTTCCAAATCCATTTACAAATGATTTTAGAATAATTTATAAAGTTCCTGAAAATATAGCTTTTGACAATCAGGTTCAAGTAAAAATAGAATTATTAAATGTATTTGGCGATGTAGTAATGATCATTTTTGAAGGAAATAAAAT
>CAISYK010000331.1 GCA_903889605.1 uncultured Bacteroidota bacterium | reverse complement strand
CTATAATCTAAACTTATGTTCTCATTCTTCAAAAAACAACCGGTTAAATACCCCAACTTTCTTAATGCTATTAAGTCTATTTACCATGATTCAGTTACTCTTTATAACAATGATAGGGGAGCATTATGTTATAAAGTTCCTTTTAAAACATACCAAAAATCCATGGGAGATATGTATTTCTCATTAATCGATAGAAGTAATATGGGGAATAAACCATATATACTTCAGGTTTATAGAGGGCTAGATGGTGTTGAGATTGTAACAAACAATAAAATTATGCCATCTGATTCTGATTTAACTGTTGATGAGTATGTTAGAATATTTAATGATTTAGGAAAAGAAATTATGAGTGATGAACGTTATCTAATATCCATGACACAAGGATTTTAAAAACACACAGGCAAATTCCAATACATCTGGCATATATATTTATTCAAGATAGTGACACAAATTAAAATTTGATAGATGTTTTGCCATATTTCCAATTAACTTTATACAATGAAAAAACTTTTAAGAGATAAACATTTATTTTAGTTCAGATTACCTCTAAAATTCTTGACAAATAATCTATTATTATTATTATTCCAATGAACAAATTTACAGACACCTTCACAAGGGAGCAAAAAGCAGGTATAATTAGATTTTGCCTAGGAATAGCAAATGTAGAAGATCCAGAGGATGATAAAGAGATGCAATATGTCTCATCTACTGCAACTCTATTAGGAATTAAAATGGATGATGCTGCAATCCAAAAATCTCTAAGTCAAAATATTGGTGTTATGATTAGTAATTTAAAACAACTTTCTCCTGTTCAAAAGGAATGGATTGTTGTTGCTATACTTGCACAATTAAAAATTAATGGGAGGATTAGTGATGTTAAAACTAAATATGCCTCTAAAATATTGCAATATATTGGGATTACAGAGGATATTATGGAAAAGGTAAAGGTATTCCACAAAAAACCTGGCTCCAATACGGCAATTAGAACACCTGAAGTAAATGAAGATATTAGCAGAGGAGTACCAAAATTTGAATATCCAAATTCAGTTAAAACACCTGCAGAACATACAAATGAAAAAAAAGTAAAAATAGTATATACAGATGCTTTTGTGAAACAAGTGAATGGAAAATTAGTTTACAAAAACAATTATGTAGTAATCTCTGGTGATGTTGACACCTTTATTGCAGACAAAAAAGCAACACATTTCTATTGTGTTATGGAAGATGGTGAGTTCAAAGGTAAACCACGTATTACCCTTCCTTATACATCTGATAGATACACAGAAATGGAAAGGTTTCTTAATAAAGATGGTATTTATGTTTGGTCAGTTGACAAAACAGGTAAAGCTATTGAGGATGCTCTATTTGCTGAATTACCTGCATCTGTACAGTTACAGGAAGGTTTGAGAATGATTGCTGTAAACAAACTGAAGAAAGAACAGCTACTTGCAGATTTTAAAGCTCAGAGAGAGTTGAATATACTTGCTAATGAGAAGAGATATCTCAATCAAAAAAAAGCAGATGCCAAACCAGATTTTGATAGGGATAATAATTCAAATAGGTTGAATCAGACCCAACCAATAGAGGAACAGGAAGAACACAAGAAGAAGAAACCGTCAAATATAAAAACAATGGGATTATTTGATAGTATTAATACAAACAACAGTAAATGGTTAAAAGCACAATCAAGTAACGCTACACCACAACATCTGAAAAAAATCATTAATGATTTTTATATTCCAGACAATATAATTGTGGAAAAAGTTATGGAAAATCAAAGGGCAGATAAAACTATAGATATGTTTGGGGGGCTTGAAAATTGGGAACTTCTAAATCAATTAGCCACACCCCCTGAAGCTCCAATTAATTGTACTCCAACATTTAGGGAACACTATTCAAGCAGATTGGATCCTCGCGGTTCTCATATCCCTAAATGGTTTTACATTGGATACCCAGATGTTGCATTCTGGTTTCAAATTAACACAAATAAAATTGCAGAGGAATTGAATTTTGATAGTAGGGCAGATCAACTTATGGGGGAATATGAAT